>CACFEJ010000044.1 GCA_902565305.1 uncultured Prochlorococcus sp. | reverse complement strand
TCATTTTCGTTATCTTTTTCCTCAACCTCATTTTGTCCTAGAGATATTCCTAACGGTACATTTCCTCGACCATCAGTGATCCCAACAACAATGACTTGACCTATATCTCCTGTTGAAAGAGCATTTTTTGCTACTTTTGCTGATTGTGTTAGTCCATGTGCCAATGGGGATCCTCCACCACAAGGCATTGTTTCTAACCTTCTTTTTGCAGCAGTTATTGATCTTGTTGGAGGCAAAAGCACTTCGGCCTGATTACCTCTAAAAGGGATAAGAGCTACTTCATCTCTATTCTCATATGCCTCTGTCAAAAGTCTTATCACTGCACCTTTAGCACTTTGCATCCTATTTAAAGCCATAGAGCCACTAGCATCAACAAGAAAAATAACTAAAGCACCCGCTTTTTTTTGAAGAAGCTTTGCCCTAAAATCATTTTCTTCTATAACTATTGACTTATTAGGATTCCTTAATCTTCTCGATTTTTGATAAGGAGCAGCAGCTCGAAGAGTAGCATCAACAGCAATTCTTTTTACTTTTCCTCTTGGAATTATAGGTTTCACGTATCTTCCTCTACTATCACTAAATATTACTGATCTACTTCCACTATTTCCGGCTTTTGCTTTAGCTGATGAAAAAAGTAATAAATCAGGATCGACAATGCATGCCTCAGGATCTAGTATAAATTCTTCAGGTATTTCAGGAGTAGATTCTTCTTCTCCATCAGAGTTATCTTCTTCTTGTTCTTGGTCCTGCTCATTATCATTTTCATTAGTATCAGGTTCAGAATCTTCATTGTTTGATTGAGGTGGGGGCGGCGGACTCTGATCCTCTGGAGGTGGCGGTTGAATATCATCATCTTCAGGGGGTATTTGCATCGCTCGTGGGAGAATAACTAGTCTTACTGCGACTTTTAAGTCCTCAGAGTTAACATTCTCATCACCTCTAAGAGCTGCATTTGCCTTAGCAACTTTCACTGCAAACAATTCTGATCTATGCCCTTCTACTCCTCCTCTAAGCGCTTCATTCACTAAGTAAGTTATTTGCTCTTTTGTTATCTTGACATCCTTTAACCATTGCCTTGCCAAAATTAATTGAGTAGATAAATTGTCGGATTCTTCCGACCATTTTTCTGAAAATTTAATATTATTTTCTGCGTGTGATAAAACAGATTTTGTAATTTCAACTCTTTGGGCATTATCAATTGATTGATCTGCGGAAAGCACAATAGCAAAACGATCTAAAACATGATCTCTCAAAGCACCTTCTTCAGGATTATAAGTTGCTATTAAAAGTGACTTACAAGGGTGAGAAAGGCTTAAACCATCTCTTTCAATATTATTTTTCTCTCTTCCTGTAGCTTCAAGAATTAAATTTACGATACCATCATCCAATAAATTTATATCATCTACATAAAGAACTCCTCTATGAGCCTCTGCCAAAATTCCAGGCTGAAAAACTTGTTCCCCCGTACTTAATGAGGCAGCGACATCAATTGATCCAACAAGTCTGTCTTCAGTTATGCCAATGGGAACTTGAATAAATGGAGCCTCTCTTACTTTTTTCGGAATTTCTTCAGTTTGATTCAAATAATCACTTCCAATTAACTCCTCTAACAATTTATTAGTACTAATATCCCATTCCTCTGGTTTATCTGGATTTAGGTTTCTACCAATAGGTCTTAATGAAGTATTACTATTTGTACTTGTTAGCTTTTCCAGGATTGATTCGTTATCTAATACCTCTATAGGAGGGAGTAAAGTATGCAAACCCCTCGCTAATACTGACTTTCCAGTACCTCTTCCACCAGCGATAATCACTCCTCCTAAACTAGGATCAACTGCTGCCAAAAGCAAAGATAATTTCAATAAGCTATGACCTGTAATTGCCGCCAAAGGGAAAGCTCTAAAAGAATTCTTCGAATTCATTAAATCTTTTATTTCTCCTTTTTCTTTTAACTCGGAGTTCAAAATCACTTTAAAAATGCCTGATATAGAATTTATCCAATAACTTTGTTTTTTGTAGTGGAATTATCAAATCTTAATATCAAAAATGG
>CACFEJ010000043.1 GCA_902565305.1 uncultured Prochlorococcus sp. | reverse complement strand
TGATTGATCAAAGAGCCTTATAATAAATTTCCCATTAACTGCCTCATCATCACCAATAACAATAATACTTTTAGATTTAAGTTTATTTGCCTTTTTAAATTGCTTAGAGAATGAGGCTCCGCTTAAATCTAACTCAACTAACAAATCGTAATTTCTTAATTTTCTAGATAAATCCATTGCTAATGATTCAGCAATTAAGCCTTGATTAATGATATAAATATCAGTATTTCTTGGAATTTCAAGCTCTTTTCCTGCGAGTAAAATTAATCTTTCTAAACCAATAGCGAAACCAATTGCAGGAGTATTTGGCCCTCCCATTTGTTTTATTAAATCGTCGTATCTCCCTCCTCCGCAAACTGTAGCTTGGGAGCCCAGAGCCCCACTAGTAATTTCAAAAGCTGTATGAGTGTAATAATCTAAACCCCTTACAAGGTTAAAATTTTCTACATAAGGTATTTTTAAAGCCTCTAATTGTCTTTTTAAGTCTAAATATCTGTTATGACTTCTTTCAGATAAAAAATTAAATAATCTTGGTGCATTTTCAAGAACTTTTTTAGTTTGAATATTCTTTGAATCCAAAATCCTCAAAGGGTTTTTATAAATTCTATTCTGAGAATCTAAATCTAGAGAATCTTTATTTGTTTCTAACCATTTTAAAAAAGATTTTTGAAAATTTGATCTGTCATTAGTATCACCTAACGTATTTATTTCAAGATTGAGTTCTTTTATTCCTAATTTACCTAAGATATCCCAAGCTAAAGCAATAATTTCAACATCACTCCTAACTGAATCATGCCCTATAAACTCAACACCTAATTGATGAAACTGTCTTTGCCTGCCTGCTTGAGGTCTTTCGTATCGAAACATAGGACCCATGTACCAAAGTTTTTGAAGAGGATTAGACGATATTCCATTTTGTATTAACGCTCGTGCGACTGAGGCTGTTCCTTCAGGTCTTAGAGTGCAAGATCTCTCCCCCCTATCAAGAAATGTATACATTTCCTTACTGACAACATCTGTTCCTTCACCAATTCCTCTTATAAATAATTCGGTCATTTCCAATATTGGTGTTCTTATTTCTTTTATGGATGCTCTAGAAAGCTGTTCTAATAAAATTTTTTCGACGTTTTGCCACTTTATTAATTGATCAGGAAATAGGTCTACTGTTCCTCTTAGGTTTTTTAAGTTATTCAAAGTTCTAAAAAATAATTCAAAATTTTTAATTCATCTAGAAATTAATCTTTGATTGGTTATTTTGTGAGACAATTTTAATTTAACATTTAGAAAAACTATTGGGAATTAATAAAAGTAAAGAGAATCAACATTGCGGTACAAAACCAAAAAAAATTGCTTTTGGAATAGCACCTCTTGGTATAGTTTCAATAGGAATAGTGCCAATGGGAGTAATAAGTATAGGGGTAGTCCCTATGGGTGTATTTTCTTTTGGTGCAGTCGCAATGGGAATAGTCAATTTATCAGTGGTTGGAATGGGAATTATCTCTGCCGGTGTTACTACTATGGGGATATGGGAGTATTCACCTAATTCTCATAAAAATCATCATAATCATTCCAAACAAATTTCAAATTCAAATAAGGAAAATATGATGTCAGATTTATTTAACACTAAACAACAGCCTGAAAAGGCTGCTTCAAAATACGGATGTATTGGAGCACATAAAATGGGTGATAAATGGATGCCTTGTAAGATGCACTAAATATTTTCTTAGTCAAAAATAAAATAAATATTAATTCAAGATCTCAACTTTAAAATCAAGATTTTTTGCCTCATCAGTAGTTAATTTTCTTGACCAAGCTCCTTGCACAGGACTATTCCATCTGAACCCAGCATTTTTAGCTAAAGATCTATCTTCGTAACTAATAAGGGCCTTGTATAAAAACCTCGGTTCGGTAGCTTTAAGTAAAAGTTCCTCTAAATTATCGCATTTTTTGAAGACCTCAGATATGTAAAAGCAATCAGATAAAGCTCTATGTAAATTCCAAACTGGTATTGAAAAAGATAAAGCTAAATCAGTTACCGAGGGTCTATTTTTTAGTGATTTTTGAAAGGACCAATTAATATCATCTAAACTACATATCCATTTTTTATTTAGTTTAGGTAATCTTCCTTTCCCAAACCATTTCTTATCAAACTCTACATTATGCGCGACAATGAAATCCGAACAATCAACAAGTTTCAGAAAGAAATTCAATCCATCTTCCCATGGTTGAGAGATATTAGTTACTTCAGCAGATATAC
>CACFEJ010000042.1 GCA_902565305.1 uncultured Prochlorococcus sp. | reverse complement strand
AATGAAAATGCCAATGCTATTTGATACAAAGGAACAGGCTGAAAAAGAAGCTTATAAGATTGGGTGTGAAGGAGCCCACCAAATGGGAGATAAATGGATGCCTTGCAGTATGCATAAACATAACCATTAGAAAGGAGTAAATTTCCTCTTATTTTAGATAAATTTCAATCACTAAAAAGTTCGAATGAAGTTCGAATAGAATTTTTGGTAAAAATTAAAACCCCTGCTATGACAGGTAAAATGCATCTTGCGCCTTTTTTATTAGTTTCTATACAACCCACATAATCAGAAAGATCTTTGCAAAGTTTATGGACTTCTGGATCTACATTTGCATTAACAGCAGTAGGTACTGCAAGAGCAGCTAGTAGTGGGAGTAAGTATGCGTTTCATTTACGCAACAAGTTCAATCGAATATACGGTATCCTTACAATTATTTTTTTTATCCCATTCCTTTGCAAAAGGAGATTCCATCTCTGCCCCTAATTTTTCTAAGTCAGTACAGTTCATTAATAAATGAGATTTGTGGTCATTGACTTTTACAAACTCATAATCAGTTACAAACTCTTTGCACATTTCTTCAAGAAATAATGTCGTTACATCATTTTTAAATTCTTCAAATGTACAGCTAAAAGTTGAAATGATGAGTGTGTTCATAAAAAAAAGAGGGTTTTATCCCTCTATGTTAGATCGACTGTCAATCAATTAGTAATTGATTAATTTTCTTTTTCCATCTCTAGTTTCTACTTTATTTATTCTTAACCCTATAAAAGCAGCCCAAATAACTGCAAATAAAATTGGTAAAAAAATGATTGCAAGTTTCATCATTGTTTTAATCTTGTTATTTGCTCAAAAGAATAACCTTTAAATAAATAGGAAAAAATAAGTACTTTATCTAATTAAGCAGCATCATATTCTCTATCATCTTCAAGCTCTCTCATAAATCTTTTATCTAATAAGTAATTGTCTATAAGCTCTGCTGCTATCTGTATCTCAGCAACAGGTTCTTGTAAATCTTTGTCTAATAAGTAATTGTCTATAAGCTCTAGATTATTATTTTCATTAATTTGTTTATCGCTGTTTAATAGTTCTCTTATGTAGTTATATACAAGCTCTTGATCGTATCCACTTTCTCTAATTTCTTTCAACATTTCGTCTGGAATTTCCATAATATTAAACCCCATATGACAGCTTTTTAGAGCAAATTAGAGCCTATATACGCATACTTACGAAAAAATAAGGAAAAAGCAAGAAAATTGGCAAAAAATCGAGGTGTATAAATCTATTATTCGCAATCATTTATGGAAAAAGGTTGGAAGAAGACTTCTATATTTAGGAGCTATTTTCAATACTTAATAATCATCTGCCAATAAGAAAGAGGTGCAAGTAGTAAGCGTTTCATAAAAAAACAGCTAATGAAAATAGATTTTATTTAGGATATAAAAACAAAATTTAGGGAGGATTAAATGTCTATCATTACCGACAATACAGTGTTAGTCCATATTTACAGCGGTTTAGAATCCAAAAATAAAATAACTTTAGGTTTATTGGTTGCCCTTACTGCAGAAAAAAACGATCATAAAGTAACACTTTTTCTAGCAGGAGACGGAGTACAAATATTAAATTGCAAAAAAGCTGGTGAAATAGTTGGTCAAGGTACTGGAGATTTATACGAACATCTTCAAAATTTAAAGAATTCAAAAATCACCATATATGTCTCAGGAATGTCTGCTAAATCAAGGGGTTACGATGAGAAGCTTCTAGATGGATACACTGCAGAGTTTGTTATGCCAGATGTTCTAGTTGAAGAATCAATTAAAGCGGATAGCGTACTTTGCTATTAATAAAGGAGCCTATTGCTCATTATTGTAGTTTTACTGAAAATCAAAAATAATTGACTCCAGGTTCAAATTTATCCCTCAGCGGGAATTAAAATTGGAACATCTTTTGCTCCTATTGCTGCAAACCAAACTATTGCATTATCAGTTTTTGCATTACCCATTGTATGTTTTGGTGTCTTTGGACCAACTATAAAAGTATCACCTGCTGTATAGATAAGATCTTCCATCCCTTGTCTTTTGACAACTATAGTACCTTGTTCAACATTGCCTAATAATGGAATTGGATGAGAGTGGAGCGGAACCATCCCTCCTTCAGCCAACTCGACTCTTTGTAATCTTATTTCTGCTTTTCCTTTTGGGTATTTAAGAGCATCTCCATCCATAGTCTCAGAACCTACAAAGACTTCTTGTACATCAACGGGAGATTCTGCAGCTATAGAAATATTAGGGTTGATAAGCATTAATGCAA
>CACFEJ010000041.1 GCA_902565305.1 uncultured Prochlorococcus sp. | reverse complement strand
TGGATCTAAAATTAAGCAATTAAAATCTTTTTCGGAAGATCTCTCCAGCTGGGAAATTGCGCAAACAAAACCTGAAAAAAATGAATTTGAAAACTCCGAAATATCATCAATTTTTGATGCATTAGTCCTTGGTGTTAAAGATTATGCAAAAAAATGTGGATTTAAAACAGCTTTAGTTGGATTAAGCGGTGGTATTGATTCAGCACTTGTTTCAGCAATTGCTACAGCGGCTCTTGGAAGTGATAATGTTTATTGCGTTTCAATGCCATCTAAGTGGAGCTCATCTCATTCAAAAAGTGATGCAAAAGATTTAGCAAGAAGATTAAAGATAAGTTTCAAGAGCATTCCAATTGAAAACTTGATGACCTCTTTTGAAGAATCATTTATAAAAACCATAGATTTTGAAATGGCTGAAATTACTAATCAAAATATACAGTCAAGGATAAGAGGTACAATTCTTATGGCTTTAGCAAATCAAGAAAAGCATTTGTTACTTTCAACAGGCAATAAATCAGAGTTGGCCGTAGGATATTGCACACTTTATGGTGATATGAATGGGGGATTATCGGTAATTGGAGATTTATATAAAACTAATGTTTTTAAATTATGCAATTGGCTTGATAGTGAAGATTCAATTAATCATAGAAAGTCATATATGTTAGATACTAATGTAAATATAATTGGAGACAATATACGTAAGAAAGCTCCAAGTGCCGAATTAGGTCCTGATCAATTAGATACTGATTCTCTCCCACCTTATTCTATTTTAGATAAAATTCTTAAAGGAATTATTGAAGATAAAAAAGATTTACTACAACTAGAAGAAGATGGTTATAAAAAAGATTTAATTTTAAAAATTATCTCACTATTAAAAAAAGCGGAATTTAAAAGAAAGCAGGCTCCTCCAATCCTAAAACTAAGTAGTCAATCATTAGGAAGTGATTGGAGGGTTCCCATAGCAATATCTTATTAATCACTATAAGAACACTGTTGGATTTTTTTTAAAGGCCGTTTAACTGAATCAATGTTGATACCTTTTTTGATAGCAAGAATAATGCCTGCAGCTTCTAAATAATTATCCACTTCAAAAAGATTGGGATAATCATAAAATTCATTTGTCACTTTTAATATATTTTGATTTTTTACAGAGATAATATTTAAACCTTTTTCAATCCCTGCTAATACTGCTTCTCCACCTAATGCACCATTAGGAACAACAATAGATTCAATCTGATCAGGGTGTAATGAGATTGATTCATTTTTCGCAGGTAATTCAATAATGTCAGGTGCATTGCTTAAACCAATCAGTACTGATGGTAAAAAGGTGTATCCTATTTCTTCTGCAGCTGCACGAGGATCTAAATTTTCATTCAATTCAATTGGATTTAATGCAGGTGCGTGAGCACAGGGAACTTTTAGAAATTTGCTAATTAAATGACTAATAACTGCTTCGACTCCAGAAATAGGATCAACTCCTTTCCCCTCTCGATAGATATTTGTTTCTAAAGAATCTGAATCATCTGGAAATTTTGCCACAATTGCTATTGCTGTAACTCCTTTTTCTATTAAACTTTTTCCAGCATCAATTAGAGTATTAGGATTTTCAATTATGCCACCACTGATTTTTGAAGAATCAGAATCAATAATTATGTTTAATGGCTTTTTTGTAATTGCATAAGAATGAACATTAATCCCTAAAGTAGAAACACATGCATCAGCCACTTGTAAATGTCTCACTAATATTTCTTTTGCAATGGCTGAATCAAAAATTATTCCAATTTTCTGTTGCTTTACCCTTTTTAAAGCTATTTCTCCTTTAGCAAGTCGGTCTAAACTATAACCCTCAACATAAAAAATATTTTTATCTTTTTCAGAGAGAGTACCGCCATTCATAACATTTGGATGAGTAATTAAACATCCACTTGCCGATGCTAAAGCAATAGAATTATAAAGATTAGGAAAATAAGAATCATTTATTATCTCAGCTATTCCGACTGAGATACTTAAATTCCCATGTTTTTTATTAATATCTAAAGCTAATTGATCAAGAATTTGGTATTGATTGTTGATTAAATTTTTTTTAAAAAGTAAGTCATTTGCAGGGTATCCCCATAATGACAATTCTGGAGTAAGAACAAAATCAGCAGAAATTGAGCTAGCGTTTGAAGCAATATTAAGTATTTTTTTTGCATTGCCCTCTAAATCTCCAACAAGTGGATTTATTTGGGCAAGTAAAAATTTCATTCAACTAATTTGATGGATTCATATAAATTGTTCTTCTTAACTATATCTATTAACGACGACGGTAAATTAGAACAATTAAAATTTAACCTAAA
>CACFEJ010000040.1 GCA_902565305.1 uncultured Prochlorococcus sp. | reverse complement strand
GAATTTTCTCTTGCTGAAAAAATGGTTCTAAGAGAAAGTTGATACAATTCATTTACTTTTTAAAAGTTAACCAAGATTTTTGAATATATTAAATATTCGCACAAAAATAATGCTCTTCTAAAATTGGCCAATGTTGTTGTAATCGGAGCCCAATGGGGTGACGAAGGAAAAGGGAAAATAACTGACTTACTTAGTCGTTCGGCAGATGTTGTCGTGCGCTATCAAGGTGGAGTAAATGCAGGTCATACTATAGTTGTAGATGATAAAGTTTTAAAGTTACATTTAATTCCCTCAGGGATACTTTATAAAAATACTTCTTGTCTAATAGGGTCCGGAACTGTTGTAGATCCAAAGATATTACTTAAAGAAATTGACATGTTAATTGATAATGGAATTGATATCTCAGGATTAAAAATTTCATCAACATCACATGTGACAATGCCCTACCACCGAATTTTAGATGAAGCGATGGAGGCAGATAGAGGTTCAAACAAAATAGGGACAACAGGTCGCGGGATTGGTCCAACTTATGCGGACAAGTCACAAAGAAATGGCATTAGAATAAGAGATTTGCTCAATAAGGAACGACTAAAGGATGTGGTCGAAATTCCATTAAGAGAAAAAAACGGTTTACTAGAAAAAATTTATGGCATTAAACCACTTAAATTAGAAGATATTGTTGAAGAATATCTTGAATATGGACAAAGATTATCAAAGCATGTAGTTGACTGTACGAGGACTATCCATGCAGCCTCAAGAAACAAGAAGAATATTCTTTTCGAAGGTGCTCAAGGGACTTTACTTGACTTAGATCATGGGACTTATCCTTTTGTTACCTCATCAAACCCTATATCAGGAGGGGCATGTATTGGTGCTGGAGTGGGTCCAACTTTAATTGATAGAGTCATAGGTGTCGCAAAAGCTTATACCACAAGAGTAGGTGAAGGGCCATTCCCAACTGAATTACAAGGAAGTATTAATGATCAACTCTGTGATAGAGGAAGTGAATTTGGAACCACTACTGGAAGAAGGAGAAGATGTGGGTGGTTTGATGGAGTTATTGGTAAATATGCTGTATCTGTAAATGGTCTTGATTGTTTAGCTGTTACGAAACTTGATGTGTTAGATGAATTAGATGAGATTCAAGTTTGCATTGCATATGATCTTGATGGAGAGGAAATAGACTACTTTCCTACAAATTCAGATGACTTAAAAAAATGTAAGCCAATCTTCAAAAAATTAAAAGGTTGGCAATGTTCAACTGCAGATTGCAGAAAACTATCTGATCTTCCAGAGAATGCTATGAATTATCTAAGATTTTTAGCTGAATTAATGGAGGTTCCAATTGCCATTGTCTCGTTGGGGGCAAATAGAGATCAAACTATAGTAATTGAAGACCCAATACATGGTCCTAAAAGAGCACTGCTAAGGTAATTTAGTTTTAAATTAATGAAGGAATCCTTTAGACATTTTGAAGAAAAAAAAGTTGATCTCATTGGTCTGGGCAACGCAATAGTAGATATTATTGTAAATATTGAAGATGATTTTCTTGAGATAAATAATCTGGATAAAGGTTCAATGAATCTAATTAATTCAAATGAATCTCAGAGATTGTTAGAAAATTGCAAAGTTATCAAACAAATTTCAGGTGGATCCTCAGCAAATACCGTTGTTTCTTTAGCAGAATTAGGCAATCATGTGCAGTTTATAGGAAGAGTGAAAGATGATCAATTTGGGAATTTCTTTTCTGAAGATATAAAAAAAAGTAAAACTATATTTAATACTCCGCCAACTATTGAAGGTGCTTCAACAGCTCATTCAATTATTTTGGTTACGCCTGATGCACAAAGAACTATGTGCACTTACCTAGGAGCATCTGTAGAGTTTGAACCAAAAGACATTGACTTTACTATAATTGAGGAGAGTAAGTACTTATATTTAGAAGGATATTTATGGGACAGCGAATTAGCTAAAAAAGCTTTTATTAAAGCCGCCCAAATTGCAAAACAATCTAATACAAAAATAATCCTTTCTTTGTCTGATTCATTTTGTGTAGATAGACATCGTGAAAGTTTCTTGGAATTAATTTATGAATATGTAGATATTGTTTTTTGTAATGAATCTGAGGTCTTAAGTCTATTTAAAAATGATAAATTAGCAAGCTGCCAAGAAGATCTATCTTCCCTATGTGAATTAGTCATAGTAACTCTTGGAAGCAATGGTTCTCTCATAGTTAACAAAGACAATGTTGAAATAATTGAGTCAATAACGAAAGGCAAGATTATTGATACTACAGGAGCGGGAGATATCTATGCAGGTGGATTTATCCATGGATTAATAAACAATTATTCCCTTAAAAAATGCGGAGAGATAGCTTCAATTTGTGCGGGGCAAATAATTACGCAATTAGGATCTAGATCGGATATGGATCTTAAAGAGTTAATAAAATAGATTTAATCAAATAGTCTTATTCAACCAATAGTAATA
>CACFEJ010000039.1 GCA_902565305.1 uncultured Prochlorococcus sp. | reverse complement strand
TATCGACTTGGTTAAAATTATCTTCAAAAGATTCCCATGGTGTTTTTCTTGAATCTGTTGAAGGTGGTGAGAATTTGGGTAGGTGGAGTATTGTTGCTACTAAACCTCTTTGGGAAGCCGTCTGTTATGGAGAAGAAATAGTTAAAACTTGGAATAATGGCAAAACTGAAACACATAAAGGTGATCCTTTTGATATTTTAAAAAGTTGGACAAAGGAATATAAGTCAACCATGCTTGACGAATTGCCATCAATTGGGCAGTTATATGGTTCTTGGGGTTATGAATTAATAAATCGAATAGAGCCAAGTGTTCCAATAAATGAAATACCAGAAAACAATATCCCGCATGGTTCCTGGATGTTTTTTGATCAATTAGTTGTTTTTGATCAAATAAAAAGATGTATTACTGCAGTGGTTTATGCAGATACAACTTCTTCTAAAGAGTCTTCGATTGAAGAGTTGTATCTAAACTCAATTTCTAAAATTCAGGAAACTAGAAATTTAATGAGAATTCCTCTAAAAGAAAATGAGTTTTTAGATTGGAATGAGAATGAGAATTTGAATTTAGATCTAGAAAGTAATTGGAAGAAAAAAGATTTTGAGGATGCTGTTATCTCTGCAAAAGAATACATAAGAAAGGGAGATATCTTCCAAATAGTTATCAGTCAGAGATTTCAAACTCAAGTCAATAATGATCCCTTTAGTTTATATAGAAGTTTGAGGATGGTTAATCCATCTCCATACATGTCATTTTTTGATTTTGGCTCATGGTATCTGATAGGTTCGAGTCCTGAAGTAATGGTTAAAGCTAAAATAAATCAAAATAGCGAGATTGTCGCAAGTTTAAGACCAATAGCTGGCACAAGACCAAGAGGTATTGATAATCAACAAGACTTAGAACTAGAAAAGGATTTATTAAACGATCCAAAAGAGATAGCTGAGCATGTAATGCTAATTGATCTTGGGAGAAATGATCTTGGAAGAGTTTGTGAAATTGGTACTGTGAAGGTCAAGGATTTAATGGTTATTGAGAAATATTCACATGTTATGCATATAGTTAGTGAAGTTGAGGGCATCTTAAAAAAAAATGCTGATGTGTGGGATTTGCTAAAAGCATCTTTTCCAGCTGGGACAGTAACTGGTGCTCCAAAAATAAGAGCTATGCAATTGATTAAGCACTTTGAAAAAGATGCTAGAGGACCTTATGCTGGTGTTTACGGAGCTATTGATATCAATGGTGCATTAAATACTGCCATTACGATAAGAACTATGATAGTTAAACCCTCAAGAGATGGGAAATATGATGTTTCAGTGCAAGCAGGAGCAGGAATAGTTGCTGATTCTTTTCCTGAGAATGAATATCAAGAGACAATTAATAAAGCGAAGGGGATACTAAAAGCATTAGCCTGTTTGAATAAATAAATGATTAAAGATAGTCTTTATAAAGGTTTTGAGGTGGAACTTTTTACAGGTTCTTTAGATTCTCATATTGGTGTTTCAGCTGATATTGAGAAAAAATTTTCTGATTTTGTAAAAGAGCCAGATAACAGAAATGTTGAATACATAACAACACCCGAAAAAGACTACAAGTTTTTATTCGAGAAATTAATAACTCCAAGAAAAAAGTTAAGGAAGTGGCTCAATACTAAAAATTTAACAATCATTCCTTCATCCACTCTTTGTTTTAAACACGATATTACATTTCAGAGATCTGATATTGACAACGTTTATCACCAATTTATTCAAGATAATTATGGAATATCTATTGCAACTTCAAGTGTCCATATAAACATCGGAATAGATGATTTAGATAAACTTTTTACAGCTATAAGACTTATAAGATCTGAGGCTGCTTTATATCTATCATTAAGTGCTAGTTCACCTTTTTTAAATAATAAAATTACGAATAATCACTCTCAGAGATGGATCCAGTTTCCTAAAACACCTAGTAAGGTACCTTTTTTTGTAAATCATAATTCTTATATCGACTGGATAGAGGAAAATATATCTAATAAAAAAATGCAAAATATCAGGCATTTTTGGTCGTCAATCCGACCAAATGGTCCCCAAAGACCTTTAATTCTTGATCGTTTGGAATTAAGAATTTGTGATTTTGTTCACGATATTAATCTACTTTTAGGGATAACGGCCATGATAGAACTAAGGATTTTAAATCTTTTTGAAAATATAAATACCTTAGATCCTATGAATGCTAGTGTTTTTTCTATGGATGAGTTGTCAGAAATATGTGATCAAAATGAAATTAATGCTGCTAAAGATAGTCTGAATTCAGAGTTAATTCACTGGCAAGATGGCAAAAAAGTTGTTTGTAGAGAATGGATTCAAAACTTATTATCAGATTTGTCATCCACAGCAGAAGATTTTGGTATGAAAAATCTTTTAGATCCTATCTATAAAGTACTTGAAGAAGGTAATCAATCTATGAAATGGATAAATCAATATGAAAAAGGTCTTTCTATTGAGCAGA
>CACFEJ010000038.1 GCA_902565305.1 uncultured Prochlorococcus sp. | reverse complement strand
CAGTATTAATCCAAAAGTACTGCCGAGTAAAATTATACTTATTGAACTAAAATCCAAAATTTAGATTTTTATCCAGCCTTTTAAAATCTTATTAGGATCATCTAAAAATTTATTTGAAGCTAATGCAACCCTAACCCAAGTCTCATTTTTGCTAGCTTTCCAATTTCGTAATACTGATAAAGTTGTACCTACATCAAGAACTAATAATTCCTTAGCATAAATTTTTGGACAAGAATATAGAGAGGTATTGGAACTCAATATAATTTCATTTGTATTATTAAGGAATTTATTTTGATTTAAACTTTTTTGGATCCCACCAGCAGGTAATGTAATTGGAGCAATTAATGCAAAAGAAATTAAACAAAAATTCTTGAGAACATTATTAATCATATGTCTAAAGTTGCCATATCTAAGTTGCTACTATGAGTTTCAATAAATTCTCTTCTTGGTGCAACTTTATCTCCCATTAATATATTGAATATTCTGTCAGCTTCAAGTGCATCTTCGATTTCAACCCTTTTCATCATCCTCGTTTGAGGATTCATAGTTGTATCCCATAATTGTTTTGGCATCATCTCACCTAATCCCTTAAATCTTTGAATATTATAATTTGCATTTTCTCCAAAACCTTCAATTGTATCCTTCAATTGATTCTCGTTATAACAGTAATTATGATTCTTACCTCTTTCAACTTTATAAAGAGGGGGGCAAGCAATGTATATAAAACCTTTCTCAACAAGTTCTCTTTGGTATCTGTAAAAAAATGTCAGCAATAAAGTTCTTATATGAGCACCGTCAACATCAGCATCCGTCATAATTACAACTCTATGATATCTCAAAGAGCTCTCATTGAACTCCTCTCCTTTTATTCCTAATCCTAGAGCTGTTATTAATGACTGTATTTCTGTGTTTTTATATATTTTAGTATCGTCAGTTTTTTCAATATTAAGAATTTTACCCCTTAGAGGCAAAATAGCCTGAAAATTTCTATCTCGTCCTTGTTTTGCGGAGCCACCAGCTGAGTCTCCTTCAACTATATAAATTTCTGATTCTGATGGATCTCTAGAACTACAATCTGCTAATTTACCCGGTAATGTAGAACTTTCTAGAACACTTTTTCTTCTTACTAATTCTCTAGCTCTCCTCGCAGCTTCTGCTGCATTAAATGATTGAATTGCTTTTTCAAGAATCAAGTCCAAAATTCCAGGATTGAATTCCATATATTTTGTAAGAGCCTCCCCAATGAGAGAATCGACAATTCCCCGTACTTCAGTATTTCCTAATTTTGTTTTTGTTTGCCCTTCAAATTCGGGATCTGGAACTTTTACTGATAAAACAACAGTCAAACCCTCTCTAATATTTTCGCCAGCTAAATTTTTTTCAATATCTTTTCTTTTACCTCTCTTTTTTGCAAGATTATTGAAAGTTCTTGTTAGAACTGTTTTTAGCCCTTCAATATGAGTTCCTCCATCAATAGTTCTAATATTATTTGCAAATCCTAAAATGTTATCTGAATATACATCTGAACACCATTGCAAAGCTGCTTCTACATATACATTTTCTTTCTGTGAGTCAACATAAATTATTTCAGGATGAATAGAATCTTTTTCAGCATTCATGTATTCAACATATTCTTTAATACCTCCTTGATACAAGTAAATTTCTTCTTTAAAAGAACCATCTGATAATTGATTTCTTTCATCTCTAAAAACAATTTTTACACCGCCATTAAGATAAGCTAGCTCCCTTAATCTAGATGAAAGAAGAGCATATTCAAATTCAATTCCTCCAGAAAAAATCGTTTTATCGGGTTTAAAGCAAATAATTGTTCCTTTCTTGGATGGTTTGCCATTTTGCTTTTTAGTTTTCAATTCACCCTTTGATACACCTTTTTCAAATCTTTGATTAAATTCGTTTCCATCCCTATAAACAGTCACATTAACCCATTCACTGAGAGCATTAACTACAGATATTCCTACTCCATGCAAACCCCCTGAAACTTTATAACCACCACTTCCAAATTTACCTCCCGCATGAAGAACAGTTAGTACAGTTTCTAAGGCACTTTTCCCTGTTCTTGGATGAATATCTGTTGGAATACCTCGTCCATTATCAGAAATTAAAGCAGAACCATCTGCTCGAAGAACTATTTCTATGTGATCACAATGTCCTGCAAGTGCTTCATCAACCGAGTTATCAACTACCTCATATACTAAATGGTGTAAGCCCCTAGGCCCAGTTGAACCTATGTACATCCCAGGGCGTTTACGAACTGGTTCTAACCCCTCTAAAACCTGTATCTGTTCCGCGCCATAATCATTTGAGATTTTATTAGATCTTTTGTCCTCACTCATTTAATATAAAAAAAAATTAGACTTTTAAATGTTATTTTTAAAAGGTCTTTCATTAAACTTACCACCACAATAAGATATAGGCTCGAAGTCAATGAAAAATTTAATCACTTTAATTATATAGCCAATATTTTTTTCTTCAGAAATTCATATGTCTTCGTCTCTACCACATGTAATCATTCTAATTGGGCCTACTGCAAGTGGTAAAACAGAGTTAGCTATTGAAATTGCAGAATATTTTAAAACTAATATACACAATATCGATTCAAGGCAAATTTATAAGTCCATGGATATTGGAACAGCCAAGCCATCTAAAATCCAACAAAAAAAAATAAAGCATTTTTTAATAGATATTGAGGAACCAATCAATCTAATTAATGTAAAACAATTTCAAGAAATTGCTCAAAAATCTATTAAAGGAGAAATTAAACAAAATAATTTACCTTTTCTTGTTGGAGGAAGTGGGTTGTATATGAACTCAATAACAAGAGGATTTTTTGTACCAGATGTTCCTCCTCAAAAGAATTTCAGAAGACAATTAGAAGAACTTGGTCAGGAAAAATGTTGGGACCTCTTAAAACATTGTGATCCATTATCAACAAAAAAAATCAATTTTGCTGACCAAATTAGAACAATAAGAGCTTTAGAAGTCTTCTACGTAACAGGTAAACCTTTGTCAACTCTGAAAGTTCAAAAACCGCCTAACTGGAAAATCCTAGAGCTTGGATTAGATAGAGATA
>CACFEJ010000037.1 GCA_902565305.1 uncultured Prochlorococcus sp. | reverse complement strand
TACATGCATTATTAAGATTTTTAGAAATTATTACGGCAAACGGATGAGTAGCATCGACAACGCATGTGATTTTATTTTTATTTATGAAATTAATTATTTGATCTTTATTATTTAATTTCCCCGTAATGATATGTAACTTTGGATTCTCAATATAAGCTTGCCCTGCTTTATAAGTTAAAACACTTGCAAAGACTGAATAATTAAGTTCAAGAAGCCTATTAGCTATTACAGGTCCATCCGAAGTTCCTGATAGGATCCAAACATTTTTATAGCAATTTCTTTGATTCTGCATCAGTATGTCTTTAATTAAATAGTAAATAATGAATCATTGTTTAATTCAGGCAGTCATTAATAGCGCTCCCCAAATGAGGTATACCAAGGAAAACAAAACTCCAATTGCAGAAATGATTGTTAATTTTAAAGGATTACGTAGTGAAGATCCAACCAGAGATCTCAAGATCATAGGATGGGGAAATATTGCCCAAGAAATGGTAGATGAACTAAAGGAGGGGCAGAATATTGTTATTGAGGGACGTCTAAAGATGAATTCTGTCACTAGAAAAGACGGAACGAAAGAAAAGCAACCAGAACTAACAGCTTCAAAAATTCATCAAATATCGCCAGTTGATGTTATTAAGTCTGATCAAAAAGAAAATAATGAGTCATTTGAAAAAAAAGAAAGCACTAAAAATTCCAGTTGGGATAGTTCACCTTTAGTTCCTGAAGTTGACGAAATACCTTTTTAAATCAAATATCAACATTATTTTCTTGAACACTTATAATTAGTTTGCTTATTTTTCTTTCAAGTGCGGCAAGTTCGCTTCTAATTTCTGGCCATTTACCCATATCAAGATTTTCTAATAGCCATGCTCTATCTTGATCAAGTTTAAAAATTAAATCACCTTGATTTGCAGTATTAGGATCTTGCATAATACTTGTTAGACCATTAAAAACTCATTCTACTAAATCAAAATGAAGAAATACCTATCGCCTGGAAACTTAATCGTAACCGCTGGGGGTATATTAGCTTTTGTTGGAATGACAGCTTATTTTACAGACTCAGTAAATTTAAGTGTACCTACTTTTTTTTATGGAGTACCTATTTTTTTAATTGGATTAGGTTTAAAGACTTCCGAAATACCTCCTGTAGAGTTGTTTGACAAGACGAATTTTGCGATAAATAAATTCAATAGACCAAAAGAATTAACAGCACTAGTTAAAGATGTTACAAGATGGAGATACGGGATAAAAGCTCATCTTGAATCGTCATTAGAATCTTTAAATTTGTGGGACGAGGATAATCCCCCTCAACTAAAAGAAATAGAAGAAATTACAAAGGAAGAAAAAAATGGTCTCAGACTGCGTTTCGAATTAAACGCAGTCCCTCTTGAAAAATGGATTGAAAAACAAGAAAGATTAAACAGGTTTTTCGTCAAAGGTCTTGAATCAGAATTTATTATCGACGATAATAAAAAAGAATTTGATTTTATTCTCTTTTATTGAATATAGGGATATATTTGTAAAAACCTAATTTCTAAATTCAATCAAGTTTTAAAGAATTTTAATAATGAATGATTCTCAAAGAGTATCAATTTTGAGCGAAGCACTCCCATATATACAAAGTTTTTCAGGTAGAAAAATTGTTATCAAGTATGGTGGTTCTGTTATGGAGAATGATAATTTAAAAAATGCTTTTTTTAGAGACATAGCACTTTTATCAACCGTAGGGGTTTGTCCGATAGTAATTCATGGAGGTGGCCCTGAGATTAATAACTGGTTAAAGAAATTAGAAATATCTCCTAAATTCGAAAATGGATTAAGAATTACTGATCAAAAAACAATGGATATTGTCGAGATGGTTCTAATGGGTAGAGTTAACAAACAAATTGTAAAAGGCATTAATAAAACTGGATCCTTAGCTGTAGGAATATCAGGTCTTGATGGGAACTTAATTCAATCTAGAGAACTAGGAGGTGGGAGCCATGGGTTAGTGGGTGAGGTTACAAAAATCAATCCTGAAATATTAGATCCTCTTATTTCTAAGGGATATATCCCTATTATTTCTAGTATTGGATCAACCTTGGAGGGTATTTCCCATAACATCAATGCAGATTTTGTTGCTGGAGAAATTGCTGCTGCAATAAATGCAGAAAAACTTATTCTGCTTACTGATACTCAAGGTATTTTAAAAGAAAAAGATAACAAAAATAGTCTTCTCGAAAAAACGAATCTCAAAGAGGCGAGAGATTTTATTGATAAAAAAATTGTGACTGAAGGTATGATTCCAAAGACAGAATGCTGTATAAGAGCTTTAGCACAAGGAGTTAAAGCAGCTCACATAATTGATGGGAGAATAGAACATTCATTACTTCTTGAAATTTTTACAAATTCTGGAATAGGTACGATGATAGTCGCATAACCCATGAAAACTTATGAGCAAATTTTAGAAACAGTAGAATTTGCTTTAGCTAAAGGTGAGTATCATTTTTGTATTGAATTTCTTTTGCCCATAATCGAATCTTTTCCTTTATCAAGCAAAGAGGGAGTAAATTTAAGAACAATCTTAATTACTGCTCTTTGTGGTATCAATAAAAAGGAGGAAGCTAAAAGATTTTGTAAAGAACTTCTAAAATCTTACGATAATAAGACGAGAGAAAACGCAAAATATTTGATGGAAGTTATAGACTCTCCTGACATTAAAAAGCCAGAAAATTGGAATGTACAGTTTGAAAGCTACCCATCACTGAATAAAAAATCTCTTAACTCACTGCGCAAAAAAAGAGAAGTATTGAAGAAAAAAAAATTTATTAATGTAACTGAGACTCCAACTGGTGAAACAAAACCCTTTCAGAATGGCTTTTCACTGATCATTTTTTTAATACTATTATTATTAATTCCACTTTTAAGTGGCTGCGTTAAAGTTGAGGATACCCTTGATCTAAGTGAGCTTGATTCAATAACCAATAATTTAGTGATAGAAAGTAAATACATAAATAAATTTCCTTGGCAATTAAAATTTGAAGAGAAGATGAAAGATATTTTTCCCGACGCAGAAATTGAACAAGACGAATCAGCCTTTTCTTTAAAACATAAAAATCTCAATTTAGAAGATACAAAGCAAGTTCTTAAAATCACCCAAAATACAGCTGGAGAGTTGGCGGGAGAATCAAC
>CACFEJ010000036.1 GCA_902565305.1 uncultured Prochlorococcus sp. | reverse complement strand
ATAAAATAAATCCGAAAACTGGGACCCAAAACTTTTCATAAAAAAATTTCATAAAAAATTAAGCAGCTAATGATTGGTCATCTTCAATTTCAGTTTTATTGATATGTTTCAAATCTACAGATTTAAATAAATATTGCATAAGCAGAAAATCAAGTTCTCCTTTCAACAAATTAACATCAGATGAAAGTAGATCATCAACAAAATCATCAAAAGTATCTGAAAGAAGATTCACAACTATTAGTTTTTTTTTGCCATTATCATCGCATTAACAATGTAAGTCAACCAAATTTGAATATTAATTTTTGAATTTTTTGAAAATTAATGAATAAAGACTAAAAATTAAATAATAAATATAAACAAGCAAAATAACAGATTTAATATCAAGCTAAGGGTTTTTGAATTGAATTTCATTTATCTTGCATTTCTTAATTTTATATCTCTCCGGATTAGCATTTTAAAAAATGACAATACACATATTTGCTAAATAAAAATTTAAAGAATTCATCATGAAACCATTTAATTTATTTATAGCAAAACTATTGATGTGCCAATTCGGAAAGAATCACTTAAAAGGTTTTTAAACGCAATAAATTTTTATGGCAACCTAATTTTTTTAAAAATATCTAATTTTAAATATTATTTTTTAATTAGCTCGAAGTAACCATTCTTATTTAATAAATATTTATCAAACCAAAGGCTTATTAGATTATCTAATCCTATTCCATTCATTTTATTAATTTGCGAAGTCTTATAGTCTGAGAGTGCAAGCAATAAATAAGGAAAAATCATATCTGAAACCCCTTTTGGCAGTTTTTCTAAAGGTACTCCATGCGCTCTATCCCATAAAATTTGCATATCCTGAGAGAACAAAGAACTCCAATAACTAAAATTACAATATAATTTTTCCGGAGGGAGGAGATTTAAAGATAAAACTGGGAAAGATGAATTCATAGGAATAAATATTTTATAGAAAAATTGAATTTAGGCTTTTGTAATGGTGAAAATTAATTTTTAATCCGTAAATCTCCTATAAGTACAAATTGAAATTAACGCACAGTACAGCACTTAGCAACACTTTATTAAGTGTTGTATTTATCCATCATTTCCTGAAATTTAAGGAATGATAAAAACTTTTTATAAGTTTGTAGGTCAAAAGCCTCCTGATTTGTCTCATTTGAATGGGTTGATCTACTATGAATAAAATGATTTCCTAATTTAGTATCAATTGAGGGTGTTGCATTATCTATAAAGTCACCAGAATTATCAGGTAAGTTTTGCAAATTATTATAGGAGAATTGATATGATTGAGTTACTTTACCATTTTGTTTATTAAATAGGCCTCTTATAGAAAGTGCTTCCTCTACCAAAATACTTATTATTTTTGAATTACTTAAATTATTCTCTATGCTCAAATTATTAATTATTTTCATAACGTCATCTCTAGGAATAAAACCAACTCTTTTTTTCTTTGTAGGCATTTAGAAATTAATTAAGGTTCAGCACTTGACTGTAATAAGTGTTGCACTATATTCACTATAAGTCAATAAAAGCTGATGATCTTACCAACAACCTTACTTTTAGGAGCCTTTGGATATCTTTTCTACACCTCAAAAAAAGAACTTTCACTTGATCACCATGACCTTATAGAAAACCAAAAAGAAAATGATGATTTGTATAAAGATTTAGAAGATCTATTTATTTAAAATTACTTAATCAGCACTAAAGAACTTTGTTTCTTGACTAAAGATATACAAAACCTTAAACATAATTAGAATAAAAAAATAGATATAAAATCAATGACTGTACATCAAGATTACGAAATAAAAATCAATTTAAATGAATTGATTGAGAAAAGAATTCCATGTTGTGATTTACTTCATCCAGATCATTGTCTAACAGAACAACAAGTCTCTGAAATTGCACATGATATTCGTATGGATTTGAATTTGCATGATCTTTACAAGCAAGTGGATCAACACATTATGAATTATGTAAATGCAGCTGGTATTGATAACAAAGACCATTGGGTTGAACCACATCTTCCAGATTTGGAAAGAGATTTAAAAGAAGAAGTTGGTATAGAATTTGATTGATTTTTTCCTACAAAAGAGATTAATAAATGTATTTTTTTTCTAAATCATCTATTAATTTATAAATACTTTTAGCTGATCTCTTTTTTTTCTTTAAAATTCTAAATACTATAAATCCAATCAATACTGCAAAAATAGGTGTGAAAATAATAATTTCATGATTCATAACCATCAAACAGAAGCATATTATTAAAATTATTAAAAATTCTGCACCAGTAAAATAGGTACTTTATACAAATATCTTTCACTATAAAAAATTAAGATTTCTCATAGAAAAGTTAAAGAATTAAAATTTTTTGTAAATTATGTAGATATAAATTTTAATTAAATAAAGATAATGATTAATTATTTTGCTTTAACAGTAACTGAGATGGGGATCGGTAAAATAGAGTTGGCAGTTATTTGCGCAGTAATTTTAATATTTCCAATTTTATTTGTTTATGCATCTAAAAACCTTGATGCTAAGGGAGTTTTCGAATGGATGATGGAAAAACCCAATGATTGGATAGGAAAAAAATAAACCTTTAATAATTTAAATTTTTCTAGCTAAATTTTAAATTTTCTAAATTACTAATTTCAAAATCATAAACCTGGCAATTATTTTCTAAATCATTAACTATTGAATTTTTTAGAAGAGTATAATCTATCAAGTTATTGAGTTTATTATTTTTAAATTCCTTATTAGTCTCTCCAATAGCAAAAGCCAAAGCTCCTTCATAAGAAATACCGAATTTGGTAGTGTTGCAGTAAGTTCTAGTGAACTTGTTAGAAATCTTTTTAGTATACTTTTCAAGAGTTTTAGTAGAAGTATCTAATGAGTAAGCTGGACTAGTAAATAGAAAAAGCAAAGTTAAAGTGAATATCGCAAAAACTCTTTTGATCATAATATTTCATGAATTGCAAATTTAATATAGTTTAGAATTTAACTCTGCCGACTATGTTTTATTAAAAATATAGAAATTAAAAATTTATTAACCAGAATAGCTATTTCATATTTTTGAAGACAAAAACTCTCTAAATGAGTATTTGATAGTTTGAATTTTTTTTGGTAATTTTTTAAAAAAACGCCTAAATGCTTTTGGCATAATAAAA
>CACFEJ010000035.1 GCA_902565305.1 uncultured Prochlorococcus sp. | reverse complement strand
CGGCAGTTCTACTCCATATAATTATTAAGGGAGAAAGAGCAAAGCCTAATGATGCAACTATTGGAGTGAGAAATTGCCTATTACTTTTCTGTGGCCAACAAAACAACGTATCTCCAATCATCAACATTAAAAATAATGAGGCCAAAGCTGAAGGGAGTCTTGCCGAGATAGTCCCGAAACTATCCCAAATCTCGTTTTTCGGTAATGAGTAAAAAAAACCCATTAGCCAATATATCAGTGGAGGCTTATCAAAACGGAATATTCCATTGACTTTTGGAGTTAACCAATCCCCAGATTCACTCATCGCCCGTGCTGCTGCAGCAAATAAAGGGGGAGTTTCATCTACCAACCCTGTAGTGCCTAAATCTAAGATAAATATTATGATCCCACAAACAAAAACTATTAATAAGGTAAAAAGCCTTTTTTTTGAGTTAAGAAGAATCATTTAATATTATTTATATTCATGAATTACCTTATTAAGCCAGTTCACAACCTTGTTAGCAAATATATCTGCGGAGGCATTTTTTTCTACCCATTCTCTACATCTCTGACGCTTTATTTTTTCAATAATCTCCACATAAGAAAGCATATTTTTTTTATCATCAGGATCAGCAAGATAACCTGTTTGGCCATGCTGAATAATTTCACTAGGTCCTCCCCTTTTATAAGCTACAACAGGCACCCCACATGCTAAAGCTTCAACAATAACGTTGCCATATGCCTCATTCCATTTTGGAGTATTTAACAACCCTCTACATTTACCAAGTTCTTTTTGTAATTCATCGGTTGATAAAAAACCCATCCAATCTATAGCGCCTTGAGGAAATGATTTTTCTAACTTTGACGCATACATCTTATCCTCTATAATTCCCCATACTTTTAATTTTTCGCCAAGCTCATTTGCCACAAAAACTGCATCCTCTAAACCTTTTTCCGGAGCCACTCTTCCAACCCATGCCAAGGCTCCCTTCACTGAATCTTGAAAAATATAATTATCTAAATTAAACCCATTACCAATAATTATTGGTTTTTTTATAAATGGATAATCATTAGCTTGCATTTTCGAATGAAAAGCAAAATTATTTGGATATTTAGCATATACCTTAGATATTAAATTACTAATTACTAAACTTTCAGAACCCATACTAATGATATGTGCAATGGGTATCTCTAAATTTAGAGTCATCCAAATAGGCAGCCAATCATAGGACATGTTCAACAATACATCTGCATTTTTAGCGATATCTAATCCCTTTTCAAGCATTCCTGCCAAAAGAGAATTGTCTGGGATACTTACAGGAGAATTATAATTTTGATGCTGCCAGCTAATTTGATCTTCACCTTCCACAAAATGTAATTTTGCTTTTACATTACTCTCATGTAACTTAGAATTTTTTGGAGCTACAACCTCAACAGAGTGACCTAAAGAAATTAAACCTGAAACTAAAGAATTTAAAGTTAATTCAACTCCACCACCTTTGCCACTCCCTAAGAACCCTATTGGAGTACTAATCAAAACTATTCGCATTATTATACTTTTTACAAAAAAGACACTAATTAAATAGTAGTATTAGAAAATTTTTTTTCCCATAAACTCTTTCTCTGGCTAACCAAAAATACCGAGATAAGAACAAACACTACTCCTATCCACTGCACAATAGTGAGTCTTTCATCTAACCAAACACCTCCACTGAGAAGAGCAAATACTGGTGTTAAAAATGCAAGGGTGCTAAATCCAGTTATTTCTTTATTATTAGCAAAGTAGAAAAATAATCCATACGCTATTGCCCCTCCAAAAACGCTTGCAAATGACATAAGTCCCCAATCAAATATTGACCAATCTGGAATTATTGTGAAATTTGATTGTAAGCAGTGCTTAATAATTAATGGCAAACTCCCTAAAACCATATGCCAACCTGTAACTGCAACTGGATCACTTTTAGTACAAGTGAATCTAATTAAAATTGTGCCTAATGCCATAGCGAGAGAAGCTGCAAGCATCCAAAGTTCTCCAAAATTAAAAGCAACATCATTTATAGACTTATCAGACATCAACCACCAATTTCCTAAAAATTCTTGTGGTACTCCTAAAAATACAATTCCTCCCAAGCCAAAAAGTAGTCCTAACCATCCTATTGGATTAATTAAATTCCCAAAAATTGCCCTCGCCAAAATAGCTACTAAGAGCGGTTGAGAATCAATTAAGACAGAACCTAAACCTGCTCCAGTTTTTTCAATGCCATAAGTTAAAAACAACTGAAAAAAAGTAGCATCGACAATCGTAAAGACAAAAAACCACTTCAAATCGCACTTATAAATTTTTAAATCCCTTTTAAACAAATATGTTGTTATTAGAACAAGAATTCCTGCAGGAAGTAATCTTAAAGAAGCCACAAACTCTGGCCCAGAACTAGATACTAAGGGAGTCATGGCCGCCATTGAAGTACCCCAAAGTGCAAAAGGGAGTATCATTAAAAACCAATTTAGGATTGAATTCATTAGGTCTGCTGATAATCTTTTTAAAGTAGTTTTATGAATTTACCTTAAAAGAATGATTTGGCCTTTTAGACGAAAGTCAAAAAAAAGAATGGCTCGTATAGTAATCGATGAGCCTATTACAAGTTCAACAAGAGTTTCAGTCCTTAAAGCTCTTAAACAAATAGAGGATAGAGAATTTCCTGCTTTAATCGTGAGAATTGATTCTCCAGGGGGTACTGTTGGGGATAGCCAAGAAATATACTCTGCTATTAAAAGACTAAAAGATAAAGGATGTAAAGTCATTGCTAGTTTTGGGAACATCTCAGCATCAGGAGGTGTTTACATTGGTGTTGCATCTGACAAAATAGTTGCTAATCCAGGCACAATTACAGGATCAATTGGGGTGATTATAAGAGGAAATAATTTATCTGAATTATTAGATAAAATCGGCATTAAATTTGAGACTGTTAAAAGCGGTGTATTTAAAGATATACTTTCTCCAGATAAAGCTCTAAGTCAGGAAGGCAGAGCTTTACTACAAGGGCTTATAGATGAAAGTTACAAACAATTTACTGAAGCTGTTGCTGAAGGAAGAAATTTACCTGTTGAAGAAGTAAGAAAATTTGCTGATGGAAGAATTTTTACTGGAACACAAGCACTGGAACTTGGTCTTGTTGACAAGGTTGGAGATGAATTTGTTGCAAGGGAGCTAGCTGCAGAAATGGTGAATATTGATGCTAAAATTCAGCCCTTAACATTTGGGAAGAAAAAGAAAAAAATACTTGGAATAATTCCTGGAAGTAGAATGATTGAGAAAATCATCAATAATATCTTTTTTGAGTTTGACTCATCTAATAAAGTACTTTGGTTATATAAGCCTTAAATCGATATGTACGAAAAAATGAAAGATGATTATAAAATTACATTTATTCGTGGAGCTACAACAGCATCTGGGAATTCTGTTAGCGAAATGCAAGTTGCTGTAGTGGAACTAATTGATGAATTAATTTCACGCAACAATCTAATTAAGACGAACATATTATCCATTACATTTACAGCGACGAAAGAT
>CACFEJ010000034.1 GCA_902565305.1 uncultured Prochlorococcus sp. | reverse complement strand
AATAAAAAATTTAAAGGATTAATTTGAAGGCAAATTTTTGAAATTTCTATCAATACCAAAAAAAATTTTTTAAAGTTATGAGAAAATGTCATTTTTATTAAAAGCTCAAAATACCTGGGAAAACTTTGCGAAATACAAAATCAATGATTATGCAAAATTAAGAAATTTTGATTTTGGGCCAAATAACGAAAGTTCAGTTTCAAAATTATCGCCTTTCATTACTCATAGAATATTATCGGAATATGATCTAATCCATGATATTAAAAGTAAGTACAAAATCAAAAATTCAACTAAATTTGTTGAAGAAATATTTTGGAGAGTTTACTGGAAAGGGTGGATGGAAAATAGACCTAAAGTTTGGAGAAATTTTATTTCAGAAAACGATCTCGATTTTGATTATGAGCTATATGAAAGTGCAATTAATGGCAATACAGAATTAGAATTTTTTAATTCTTGGGTCCATGAATTAAAGCATTACAACTATTTGCATAACCATACAAGAATGTGGTTTGCGAGTACTTGGATATTTAATTTAGGCCTCCCATGGAAATTGGGAGCAAAGTTTTTCTTTAAATATCTTTTTGATGGAGATGCATCATCTAATCTCCTTAGCTGGAGATGGGTCGGAGGATTACAAACTAAGGGAAAACAATATCTTTTTTCATCATCAAACCTCAGAAAGTTTTCAAATAATAGATTTAATGTAGAAAAAATAAGTAATCAACAAATTTTTCTTGAAGAATCTAATCAAATACCATTTGAAGATGAGATTTATAAAAATGATATGGAACCTAAATCAGATAATCTGATTATGTTTGAAAATGATCTGCACCTTGCAACCCTTAAAAATTTACTTCCAAGCTATAAAAAAGTATTTATTATCCTTTTAAAAAATGAACATAGACAAATTAAATTGTCTGAATCTGTTTTGAAATTTAAACAAGATTTGGTCTCTGAATTTGTAGAGGAATTTGATAATGTTGAACAGATTGATCCTTGTTTATTGGAAAATACTTTTAAAAATACTAACGAAATAGACATTATTTATCCTGGAGTGGGAGAAAATTATGATTTCATAACTGAGTTTAAAAATTTACACCATAAAAAAATTTTTAATCTTGTGAGGGATGAAGATTTATTTGCTTGGAAATTTGCTAAAAGAGGGTTTTTTAAATTTAAAGAAAATATTCCAAAAATAAATCAGAGAATATTAGAAAATTTTTCAAAAAATAATTTTTAACTTAGTTGAATTCCTAATCAGAAAAAATACCCCCTTTGGTAAGTAGGTATAAATACTTATTTAGGTGCGACTTTTGCTCTTTAATCCACGATGGATACTGTGACTAGTTATTTTTACTTAAGGATAATTTTTTAATAGTGCTTTCAACAATTCTTACCAAGTCGTTTAGCAAAGATACTGCTTTATTAATTCTTAGAGTTATAACTGGAACTGTTCTTATACATCACGGTTATGAGAAATTAGCAAACATAGAAAATTTCGCTGATGCTTTTGTAAGACCATTACATCTCCCATTTCCAATATTTTTATCATACATAGCGGCATTCTCAGAAATAGGTGGTAGTTGGTTATTAATTATCGGATTAGCCACAAGATTCGGAGCTTTGGCAATTGTTGGAACAATTTCTGTCGCTATATATCATGCACTTGTTACTTCAGGTTTTAATATTTTCTTACTGGAGCTTTTACTTTTATATTTTGCTTCAGCAACTTCAATTGCATTAACAGGTCCCGGTAATTTCTCCTTAGATGAAGTCATTATCAGAATTTTGAAATCAGAAGATGAGGAAGAAATTATACCTTCAACAAAAGTAAAACCTTCCAAGCAACTAGAAGTTAAGGAAGAAACAAGTAAAGGTGGCTTATTTCAATTTTTGCAAGCAAACATACTCTCAGATACTTCAAGCTAATTTTTTAGGATAAAGGTTATTGATTAGTTCTAACCTTTTTCGATAACTGTTTCTCTTCTCAAGTTTTATCTTAATTGTTGCTTCAGAAAGACTTATAAATAGCCCTATAGCTGTAACCCAAGATAAAAAAATAAAAGGGTTTTCTGGAATTTCTGAGAAATTCATATGAATAATACTTCTTTTTTAAAACTGACCGATCACTATATGTTTTTCAACCTAAATATACAATTTAGAAATATTTAAGGATTAATTTCAACTTTTTCCCATTTCTTAATCTTTTCCCAAAGATATCGTTTATGAACAGGCTGTTCTAATTTAAGAAGATCTACTGAATCGATTTCAAAATTTAGAACTACAAAATTTTCTGACTTGGGCAGATTTGATAATATTTCATAAGTAGATTGGACTTTTGGGTTTATTTTCTCTCCAGGAGATCCCCAAAACCAAGAAGATTTTGATTTTTCTGATAATAAATCCCAATAATTTTTGTTATCACTTAGTTCATGTATTTTCCCTTTGAATCTATATTGTGATTTGGTTTTCAAAAAGAACCATAATATTTCTGCATTAGGGTTAGATTTTAAATGCCCAATTTTTTCACTTCTTCTATCTGTAAAAATAATCATTGAACTATCTTTATGCCATCCTCTGAAAACAACTGTTCTTAATCTTGGCTCATTTTCTTCGCTGACTGTTGCAAGCTGTATCCATCTGTTAGAGGGTGATTTGCCCTCTTTTTTTCTAGAAGATTTTAAATCTTGCCTCCAACTTGGTAAGTTGTTATCAGGCATTTAATTTAGGCAATATAAGACCACTTTTCTTTTTGTATTCTTCGAATGAATCATATTTTGAGAGCGATTTATCTTTTTTTATCATTCTTGGTAGAAAAACTATAGAGAAAAATATTGCAAGAATTACTAATGGTATGAAACTCATTGAAAGTATGGCGAATGATAG
This sequence comes from uncultured Prochlorococcus sp., assembly GCA_902565305.1. Classification (GTDB taxonomy): domain Bacteria; phylum Cyanobacteriota; class Cyanobacteriia; order PCC-6307; family Cyanobiaceae; genus Prochlorococcus_A. The sequence continues at coordinate 1,277 of CACFEJ010000034.1, read as the reverse complement.
ATAAATTAGTATTTCTCCTAGATAATTTGTATTCCTTATATTTTTGAAAAATCCTACTTTAATTAGATCTTTTTTTAATTTAAGAGAAAAATATTTTTGGGCATCACTAGCAAAGTGTAGAAACACGCCAATTATATTTATAGATACAGATGCAGCTATTACTATATTTGGAACAGATTTCTGAGATGAGATAAGAATGAAGGGAGCTACCCAGTAACTTCCAAGGAAAATAAAACCAGTAACTGAAGTTAAAAAATTGATTTTTTCTTTAAAATAAGGATCTGGGAATATCTTTTCTTTTAGAAGCCAAAGTAATCCATAAGTACCATGCAGAGCTAAATAAACGTAGGGAGCGATTGTAAAATTATCAAAAAAAATCATAAAACCTACAACTACAAATGCAGTGAGGCCCTTATGTAGGTTAATTATTTGATTAAGTTTCATCTTTTTTAATAATCTAAAAAATGAAATTATTTTTTGTGGATATAACCTAGATCGTCAAAAGTTTTAATGGGCGATACTGGATTCGAACCAGTGGCCACTACCGTGTCGAGGTAGTGCTCTACCACTGAGCTAATCGCCCAAACTGAAGAATTTTTAATCCCCCTTATAAGAAAATAGCAGGTTGCGTTTCATTTTCTAAGTAATTTAACTTTCCATCGTTCTCTTTTGGTTATTTCTAAATTTAGAATTTCGATAAATCCTTTATTTTCAAGTTCTAGTTTGTCGCCAATTTTTAGATTAATAGTTGGCTTATTAACTTTGCTTCCATTTAATCTGAGCATTCCATTTTCTATCCTTTCAATGATTTTGGTTCTTGAGACCCTAAAGCCAGCTGAAGCTATAGCATCTAATCTTGTTGAAGCTTCTACTGTATTGATAAGTTTTTTTGATCTTCCAGAAGGTATTTGCAATTCATCTATACTTACTACATTAATTTTTACTTTTACGTCTCTCAAATAAAAAATCTTTTCATCTAGATGGTTAATATCTAAATTATCAATTATCCCTTGTGCCCCTCTATCGCCAATAGTCCATATATCTCCAACTTTTATTTGATTTACCCCATTTTCAATTAAGAGGGATCTAAAGTCGTTTTGTGTAGCATTATCAAATAAAAAATTGCCATTGATTTTTATTCCTTGAGCTGGAAAATTTCTTTTTAGTGATTCCTCTTCAGGAATATTATCTCCTCTAAAGCAAGCTATCCTAGATCTTTGAGAAGAGGAGAATCCTCCATAAATAAAAAATTTGAAATCATTTAAATTTTCAAAATC
>CACFEJ010000033.1 GCA_902565305.1 uncultured Prochlorococcus sp. | reverse complement strand
ACACTGAGCTATCTTCCATTATTAAAGATTATGATGCTTTAATGATTCGCTCTGGCACTCAAGTAACTGAAAAAATTATTAACTCTTCAAGTAAACTGAGAATTATTGGAAGAGCAGGAGTTGGAGTTGATAATGTAGATGTTAAGGCTGCTACACAAAAAGGAGTTCTTGTTGTTAATTCCCCAGGGGGTAACACGATAGCTGCTGCTGAACATACTATAGCTATGATGTTGGCTTTATCTAGACATATTCCAATTGCTAATAGTAGTACTTTGTCAGGTAAATGGGAAAGAAAGAAATTTGTTGGTAATGAGCTTTATAAGAAGAAATTAGGTGTAGTAGGTTTAGGGAAAATTGGTGCTCATGTAGCGAAAGTTGCTAATGCATTAGGAATGGAAGTTTACGGATATGATCCCTTTGTTTCAACAGAAAGAGCTCAACAAATACAAGTTAAACTATCTGAACTAGAGGATTTATTCAAACAATCTGATTATGTAACTTTGCATTTGCCTCGCACACCAGAGACAGAGAATTTAGTAAATATAGACGTCCTTAAAAGTATGAAAAGTAGTGCAAAATTAATCAATTGTGCTCGAGGAGGCTTAATTGATGAAGAGGCATTAGCAGAAGCTTTAAATAAATCATTGATTGCAGGTGCAGCAATAGATGTCTTTTCTAAAGAACCTTTGGAATCTAATTCACCACTTTTGAAGGTTGAAAAGAATCTTATCCTTACCCCACACTTAGGAGCATCTACTCGGGAAGCACAAGAAAATGTAGCTGTTGATGTTGCAGAACAAATAAGAGATGTCTTGCTTGGTTTGTCTGCTAGAACTGCAGTAAATATTCCAGGTTTGAGCCCTGATATTATGGATAGTCTAAAACCTCATTTGCAGTTGGCTGAAACAATGGGTTTGCTTATAAGTCAGCTTTCAGGTGGGCAGATACAGAAACTAGAAGTAAAGCTTCAAGGTGAATTTGTTCAACATCCTTCTCAGCCATTAATAATAGCTAGTTTAAAAGGTCTTCTAAGTAAAGCTTTGGGAGATAGGATTAATTATGTTAATGCTTCACTAGAAGCAGATTCAAGAGGTATTTCAGTAGTAGAGAATAAAGATGAGGCAAGGCCTGAATTTGCTAGTGGGTCGCTTCAGTTAACCACTTATGGAGATAATGGCGACCATAGCGTAGCAGGAAGCATTTTTGCTGATGGGGAATTAAGAATTATTAGTATTGATCAATATCCTGTTAATGTATCGCCAAGTAGATACATGCTGGTTACTAGGCACAGGGATATGCCTGGTATTATTGGCAAGCTTGGTTCTTTATTAGGTAGCAATAATGTAAATATTGCATCGATGCAAGTTGGGCGCAAAATTGTTAGAGGGGAAGCTGTTATGGTTCTAAGTATTGATGATCCAATTCCTAATAAGTTGCTTGACACCATTATTGAAGTAGAGGGAATTACCAACGCTAATCCAGTTACTCTATAAAGAGGCCAGCTCTAATAATGGCAATTAAAGATTGGTATAAACTAACTTTTCTGATAGAAAGTGATTCAGAAGAAATGATTATTTGGAAATTAAATGAGCTGGGAATATTTAGTTTTTCATTTGAATATTCAATTAAAAATGAAAATAAAAAAGAGGTGAATATATGGCTTCCAGTCGATGATTGGGGGGAAAGTTCTAGGTGTGATTTTGAAAAAATAATTAGCAAACTTCTAAATATTAATGCTCCTAAGAATCAATTTTTTGATTGGAGTATTATTAAAGAGGAGGATTGGTTGACAAGCTGGAAGAAATATTGGGCACCTGAATTAGTAGGAAATCATCTTTTAATATTGCCTTGTTGGATGAATCTAAATGAAAAGTTTAAAGATAAAAAAATTATAAAAATTGATCCTGGAGCAGCCTTTGGTACAGGAAGCCATCCTTCGACTTATCTTTGCTTGGAAAAAATGGAGAATATTTTCTTTTCTGATAAAAAGATATTAGATATTGGGAGTGGCAGCGGGATTTTGAGTGTCGCCGCAAGATTGCTTGGTGCTAAAGAGGTTTATGCAGTGGATAATGATTATTTAGCTATAAATTCAACAAAATCTAATTTCCAACTAAATTTCGGTGATTTAAACAATTTAAATACATATTTGGGATCTTTTAATGAAGTAATTTTAAAAAATCAACTTACACAGTTTGATTTTGTTTTATGCAATATTCTTGCCGAAGTAATAAAAGGAATTATTCCAAATATTTATAAGTGCTTGAGAAACAATGGGGAAGTCATTTTCAGTGGAATTCTGAATTCACAAAAGGATGAAATAATAAAAATATTGATTCAGAATGACTTGAAATTATTGGATGTATCAACTAGAAAAGATTGGGCATGCATTTCTGCGCAAAAAGCCAGCAATCCAACCTAAGTATAAGTTTTTCTTATAGATACTCTTTCATACATTTTATTGTGTCATTTTTTACTTCAAAATCTCACATATCGACCTAATCGATGTTAAAAATGTATTTGATAGGTATTAATTACCAACAATTTTTTATTTAAATGGCTTCTTACAAAGTTACTCTCATCAGCGAAGGTGAAGGCCTCAATTCAACTATTGAAGTACCTGATGACCAATACATCCTCGATGCAGCTGAAGAACAAGGTATCGACCTTCCTTACTCCTGCAGAGCAGGAGCATGTTCAACATGTGCTGGAAAAGTTACTTCAGGTAGTGTTGATCAGTCTGATCAAAGTTTCTTGGATGACGATCAACTAGAAGCTGGTTTTGTTCTTACTTGTGTTGCTTATCCAACATCTGACGTAACAATTACAACTCATGCTGAGGAAGAATTGTACTAATTATAAAAATTTAACTTTTCTAAGTTGATTATTGATTATTTCTCTGCCACCCTCTATGAAGGTGGCTTTTTTTTGTAAATGGATAAATTTGAATTTTTCAAGACTGGCAGTGTTCAATCAAGTTATGGAGGTCAGTACAGTTATAAGGTAATTGGCCCGTGTTGCAGACTTTATGATAGGGAAGAGTTACCTTGGCCCTGCTCAAGGCTTGCTTGGAGAAGTAAGGAGCCTAGTTGGAGAAGAATAGGGTCTAGGTTCGTTGCTGATATGGCTTCAAGAAAATGCCCATCTTACTCAGTACAGATTTTAGAGCCTGGATCAAAACCTGTCGAGACAGTTATAACTCTTTTTTCAAAGAAATTTTCTTCTGATATACAAGAATGGTGGTATAGCAAAAAACCAGGCTCAAAAGAGCCTGGTAATATCTTCCCTTATCAAGTTAATTAGCTTTAAGTATTACGCTTTTGGCTTTGGAGGCATGTAACCTTTTAATCCGGTGCATTCAAGACTATCAATTGTATTCACTCCAGTTTGTGAGTTAGTTCCACTAGCTCTTTCACATAATGATTTTCTCTGAGAAAGATCAAGATTTGCATCTGTAAAGTCTGCTCCATCAATAATTGCTCCATCAAAAACACTTTTCATTAGTTCGCCATTGGTGAGATTTGCATCTGTAAAGTCAGCATTATCAAAGCGTGTTGCATATGCAATAAGGTCTGTCATATTGGCTCCTTTAAAACTAGAGTTTTTTGCCGTAGTTACACTCATATATGCGCCTTGAAGATTAGCTTCTCCTAAATCTTGATTAGATAAATCATATTTAACATATTCAGTATTATGAAGGTCGGCACCGTGAAGATCATCTTTTAATACATCAACTGATGAAGGATCACTTGGATAGAGTGCGTTTGCAGAGATTGGATTAATAAGTAAACCAATAATTAATGGAAGAAAAATAAATAGTCTTTTACAAGACTTACGTAGTGATGAAAAAATAGAGACCATTTCGATCGACATCAAATAGAAAAACCTAAGACTATTATTTCATGGGTTGGACATTTACAACCCTCCTGCTAACGAACTGTTGCAGTTTATTTTATTTCTGCAGTTAGAAAATCTTTTGCAAGGTGAGTATTTGGGAAAACTTTTTGCGCCTCTTTAAGCAAATCGCCTGGTGTAATTGAATTTTTATTAGTGTATCTTGGACTTAAATGAGTAATAATTAATTTTTTTGCATTTGATAATAATGCTGTTTTGGCAGCCATGATTGTTGTGGAATGTAATTTTTCATAGGCCATGCTCTCATCCTCCTGAGAAAATGTT
>CACFEJ010000032.1 GCA_902565305.1 uncultured Prochlorococcus sp. | reverse complement strand
TCTTCTTTTCTTCCAATTTTTTTATTTCATCATCAATTTGATTCTTTTCTAGATTTGTTAATTTTCTTAGTGGCATATCCAAAACCGAATTTGCTTGTTTATCACTTAAGAAAAAATTTTCAATTAATTTTGATTTAGCTTCTACAGAATTTTCTGATTTTTCAATTATTTCTATAACTTTTTTTATGTTCTTTGTGGCTTTACGCAAACCTTCTGATATTTCAAGCTTTTCAATAGTGTTTCTTAGAAAATAAAAAGTTCTTTTTCTAATTGTTTCTTCTCTAAATTCAAGAAAATAGTTGAGATATTTTTTTAGGTTTAGTTGTACAGGCTTACCTTTAATTAAAGCTAAGAATATTGCACCAAAGTTTGTTTGGAGGGTTGTTTTTTTATATAAATTAGAAATAACAAGTTCAGAATTAGAATCTTTTTTTAGTTCTATTACAATTCTCATTCCATCTCTATCGCTTTCATCCCTAATATCAGAAATCCCAATAATTTTTCCCGAATTAACAAGTTCTGCGAGTTTTTCAATCCAGCCTGCTTTATTAATTTGGTAAGGAAGTTCCGTAATGACTAGTGCATTCTTTTTATGTTTTCCTTTACCTAAAATTATTTCTTCAGTACTTATAACTCCTCTTATAGTTATTGATCCTTTTCCAGTTTCATAAAGTTCCTCTATTGCAGGACTATAAATTAATTCTCCGCCTGTTGGAAAGTCAGGTCCTTTGATAATGTTAGAAAGTTTTTTATCACTTATATCTTTATTTTTTACCAAAGCAACTAAACCATCTATTATTTCGCCTAGGTTGTGAGGCGGAATATTTGTTGCCATACCAACAGCAATGCCTGATGAGCCGTTCAACAATAAAAATGGAAGTTGTGCTGGAAGAACGTCTGGTTCTTTTTGAGAACCGTCAAAGTTATTTGAAAAATTTACTGTTTCTGATGCAATTTCTTCAAGAAATCCTTTATGAGCTATTGGAGCTAATCTGGTCTCGGTATACCTCATTGCTGCAGGCGGATCATTATCTACAGATCCAAAATTTCCATGGCCGTCAAGAGTAGGATATTTAGTTGAGAAATTTTGTACTAGCTTTACTAATGCATCATATACTGCTTGATCTCCATGAGGATGGTATTTTCCCAGTACATCTCCAACAACTCTTGCACACTTCCTGAATGGTTTATCAGGTGTTAACCCCAATTCGTACATCGCAAATATAATTCTTCTTTGTACAGGCTTAAGACCGTCTCTTGCATCAGGCAACGCACGTCCAACTATAACGCTCATTGCATACTCCAAATAAGAACGTTGCATTTCTTCTTGAAGCGAGATGGAAGTGAATTTTTTCTTATCCATTAGAGCGCAAGATTAAATAATTATTAATTAACTAAATTAAGACTAATAGGTAAAACAATATTTACCAGTATCAAACATTAAGATGATTCACTTATTTTGGATTTTGCCAGTATTACATCTTTTTTTAGTTGTTCATTTTGTAAAAGAATTTCTGTAGAGGCTTGTAATTTTTCTCCCCATAACTGTTCTTTTCTATAAGCATAATTAACATATTTCGGATTTTTCTCTAAAGCTTTTTTTGCTAGCTGAATTGCTAATTTATTATCTCGTATATTGATACATGAGGCTAGGCCTAGTAGTGGTTCAGCATTTTCCTCAATTGAGATTGCACTTTTAAAAAGTTTGATTGAGAGATTTACATTGTTTCTTTCGAAATAAGCTAAACCTTGATTATTGATTGCTTGCCAGAAATCAGGTTTAATTTTTATAGATTTATCAAACAATTTAATAGCTCCTAAATAATTTTTTTCCATTAATAAAATATTTCCTAGTTGAAAAATAGCTTTGTGGTTATTAGGCTCAATCTTTAATCCTTTTTCTAAAGCAATCTTTGCGTTTGTACGTTGGGAAATTTTTAAGTAAACATTACTTTTAGCAAAATATATTTCGCTAATATTTGCATTAATTTGTTCTGCTTTAAAAAGAGAATTTAATGCGTTTTTGTATTTTTTGTTAGCTATTTGTGCTTCTGCCAAAATCAACCATAGTTTTTCATCTTTTGAATTTATTTTTACAGCTAATTTCGCTAAGTTAAGACTATCTTCATATTGACCAAAATAAAGAAGTTGATATGCATTTTTGCCAATATATAAGCTTTGCTTTTGTAAATTTTTATTTGTTGGGAAATAATAATAGGGGACTATTGCTCGAACTATTTCTATTTGAAAAAAGTATAAAGAGATCAAGGAGATCCAGATTGTTTTTTTAAAAAACTTCTTCATATTTTAATTTTTTTATTTTTTATATTTGCTTGTATGTTTCTTTTCCACATCCATGGTTTAATTCTTTTTAAAGTGGATCCTTTAAGATTTTCTTGCCACGTTTTATCGTCCCAATTGAGGGAGTCAATATTAAGATTTTTAATCCATTCTTTAGGTGTAGTTTCATAATTATTGTTGTATGGAACTGATTTATTCCAGGGACAAACATCTTGACAAATATCGCATCCTGCAACCCATCCACCTAAATTTTTTTCTATTTTCTTTGGAATAGTTTTATCTCTGCTCTCTATTGTGTGATACGCAATGCATAGATCTGATTGTATTACAAAGGGTTCTACAATTGCCTTAGTGGGACAATGTTCAATACAGATATCACATTTCCCACAAAGTGATTGATGAGGTTTGTCTGGTATTAAATCTTTTGTGAGAATCATAAACCCCAAAGTAAACCAAGAACCATTTTTTTTGTTGATTAAATTACTATTTTTACCTATCCAACCAATCCCTGCCTCCTCTGCCCAAGCTTTTTCTAGAAGCGGAGAGGTGTCAACACATATTTTCCATTTGCAATCAGGGATTTCTAGGTTGATCCATTTACCAATATTTTTTAATTTTTTGTGAATCACTTTATGATAATCATCACCCTGGCTAAATTTAGCTACCTTGAGGAAATTCTTGTTGTTGTTTTGTGAATTAATGTAAGTAAATCCAACGCTTAAAACACTTTTTGCATCTTTAAAAAGTGAGCCTATATTTTTTCTTTTTTCTGCTTCCATCCATTTCATTTCAGCATGATAGTTATTTGATAACCATCTTTCTAATGCATCAGTTCTTAATTTTACGCGCGAACTACCTGGTATTGAAGCTATTCCCGCAACTGTAAAACCTTCAAAAATAGCTCTTTCTTTTAATTTTTTACTTATTTCTTTTTTTTCTTGATAAGTATCCATCATTTCTTTTTTTTATAGCATTTCTTTGAAAAGTTATTCTTGGAGAATAAACTTATAAATAAAATAGATATATTTAAGAAAAAATATATCCTAACTTAATAAAAACAGTTAAATTATTAGTAAAGTTAATATAGTTAAAACGTTATTTTGGATGAATCTAATCAAAATCAAGATTCGAATTTAGGATCTAGGCTTCAACAAGATCTCAAAAATGATCTTATTGCAGGATTGTTAGTTGTAATACCCTTAGCAACAACAATCTGGTTGTCATCATTAGTAAGTAAATTTGTTTTAACGTTAGTTACTTCAGTTCCAAAGCAACTAAATCCTTTTATTAATTTAAATCCTTTATTACAAGATTTAATTAATCTCACTTTGGGTTTAACTGTTCCTTTATTAGCTATTTTGCTTATAGGCTTGATGGCGAGAAATTTTGTAGGAAGATGGTTATTAGAATTTGGAGAGGGTACCTTATCAAAAATTCCAGTAGCTGGAGCAGTTTATAAAACTCTTAAACAATTGCTAGAAACTTTCTTAAGTAATAAATCTAATAGATTCAGACGAGTTGTTTTAGTGGAATATCCTCGTGAGGGGCTATATAGTGTAGGCTTTGTAACAGGAGATGTAGGGCCTTCTCTACAGCCAGAATTGGAAGAAAAATTACTTAGTGTTTTCATCCCTACGGCACCAAACCCAACTACTGGCTGGTATACACTCGTTCCTGAGAGTTCTGTTAAGGATTTGGATATTTCTGTTGAAGATGCTTTTAGAACAATAATTTCTGCTGGGATAGTTAATCCAGATGAAAAAAATAACACCACAAATCCAACTTTTTCAAAATTATTTTCTCAATTACGAGCTTCCACTAACACCTCTTCTTAATTGATGCACAATAGATCCCTTTCTAGAGAATTATCTTTAATTTCTCTAGGCCTTATAAAAGATAAAGGTGATTTCAAATTAAATAAATTTCAGATAGAAGAAGTTTTTGAATCTGCTTTGAATTCTCTAATAAACCATTGCAGAGAGGAATTAGATAATTGCGAGTCAGAGTTAGAAAATGCTTCACAAAAAATACTAGATAGTGAATTGCAAGAAGGTGTTGATTCCTCTTATTCAAATGTTCGAGATGAGTTAAAAAAATCTCTGACAAAAATTGAATCCGTAATGAATACGCTCTCTGTCACTCTAGACTTTCCAAAATTAATTGTTTCTAGCGGTCAAATAGATATTAGAGAGGATGTAAATCAAAGGATATTTAATATAATAAATAATCTTAAAAGTATTGATTCTGATATAGATCAAGTAATGGATGGCTGGAGATTAAAAAGATTACCAAGAATTGATAGGGATATATTGCGCTTGGCTTACGTAGATATTAATTTTTTGAACACACCTGTTGCTGTTGCTTGTGATGAGGCTGTTAATTTAGCTAATAAATATAGTGATTTGCAAGGCAGAAAATTTATTAATGGAGTTTTAAGGAGATTACAAACAATTTAATTGTCATGATTATTTGATATAAATAAATAGTATTTAGAAAAATTTTAATTACGAATTATAGATAATAATGACTAATAATGATTCTGATAATT
>CACFEJ010000031.1 GCA_902565305.1 uncultured Prochlorococcus sp. | reverse complement strand
CGATGTGCTTCTTAGTGAACCTTTCTCAATACATAGAATTCAAGAAATTGATGAATCTAGTTCATGGAGAAGATACCAGCCTACTTTTTTTAAAATAGAAGATAAAGAATTGGAAATATATAAAAATAAACTAAATTTGTTGAATGCAAATGATTTAAAACTTTGGAAGGTTAATCAGGCAATACCCTCTTTAGGAACGGAAATAAACGAAAAAAATAACCCTCTTGAGCTTGGATTAAAAGATCTTATAGATTTTGATAAAGGTTGTTATCTAGGACAAGAAACAATGTCAAAAATAAAAAATGTTTCTTCTTTAAAACAAGAAATAAGAATTTGGAAATCATTTGAATCTAATTTTAACTTCGAAGTTGAAGATAAAAATTTATATATAAATTCTGCCAAGGATATTTCTGTAGGCAAAATCACTAGTTTTTTAAAATCAGATTCTCAAATAATAGGCTTAGCAATGATAAAAAGAAAATATTTAGAAGAAGGAAGTTATTTTTTTTCAGAAATTTTTGGAAAAATTATTATAAATAAATCTGTAGGATCAATTTTTCTTTAATTGATTTTTGATTAAATATTCTGCAATTTGAAGAGTAGCCAAACAATCATCCTTATTGTATTGGATAATTTTTTTTAAAAATATTTCGTTTTTTGTAATTTGATATTGAATCCACCAATAAAGGGCTTTCGAGCCACTGACATTTTTCTGCAACCATTCAAATCCAAGCCAATTAGAAACAGTTTTTAATCCATAGTTTTTTAGTGGTAATATCCATGACTTTCTTATTAAGGTATGTAAGTCTATAAATCTTGAGGTAAGTAAATCAATTTCTTCAAAACTAAAATTTAGTTTTTTAGCAATATTAATGATGGCTATTTTTTCAGTTTCTCCATAATGTAAAACTGGCCATCCCTTATGTGAAAAAAGTATTTTAATAATTTGTCTGTAAGATTCTACTTTATTGTTTTTGAGATTTAAGATTGGCTCATAAACAAGATCTTCTTTTTTTGTAAACAAATTATTTATTTTTAAAAAACCATATAAAAAGTCATGTCTATCGTCTGGATTTGACTCAATATCAAATATATAAAATCCTGAAGATGTTTTTTCTAATAGATCATTAGTAGCATTTTTATTTGAAATGCAATATGGTTTACCAGAAATATAAGCTTGTGCTTGCTTTACAAATATGGAGGCTTTTTCATACTTTTGATTATTGAATTTAGATAATTTCTCTCCAAGTTCTTTTTCACTATAACAAGCTAATGTTTGGATATCAGATATTCCATTTGTTTTAAGTAAAGAGGCTGTTTTAGATCCTATACCATCAATATCTGTTAGAAATCCATTTTCTTTTGCTTCTTTGTCACACAATTTTTGCCATGAACAAATAGTACATTTTTTTCTATCTTGAGTGATTTCTGGTATAGATCCTTCCAAGCATTCATTCAAATTTAATAAAACGTTCAAAACTTTTTTTCTTAATTTTTTATTTAAATAAATTTCTTCAACATTAACTTTATTACCAAAACTTGAAATTACTAATCCTTTTTCAATTTTAGATTCTTGAAAAGAGCCCAATAGAATAGAACTAAAAGCTATGTCGAATAAATGTTCTTTAGTGGTTTTGCGGCCTAACTTATAAACAGCAGGTAAATATTTATATGGTCCCCATTTACTGATGCCTTTTGACTTTACAAGTAATTGTGGACGGATCTCTGTGTTAATATTTTGGAAAAAACTCCCTTTAACTTTTAATCCGATTACCCCTTGATAACCATTTTCACATCCCTTTAATCCTGTATATATTTCACCATTACATAATTGAGAGAAAATTTGAAACTGATTTATTTTATCAATAGCTTTATGCGGAGACCAAACTTCACAAGATTTTTTACCTTTAAAATCTAGCCATGCTTTTCTTTTGCATCTTATAAAACTTTTTAAATGAAGAGAATTCAAATTATTGTTTAAAGGCGGTTTTAAAATTTACTTATATAAATTAATATAGATAACTAAAAGAAATCAAGGAAATTTTAAATTTGACAGCTGATAAATTAGACAAGATAAAATTTGGAACTGATGGATGGAGAGGAATAATCGGATTTGATTTTAATCTATCCAATCTTTCAAGAGTTGTTGTAGCTGCATGTCAGGAGTTGCATTATCAATACTATAAAGAAGTTCATTCAAAGAAAATTATCATTGGATATGATCGCAGATTTATGGCTTGTGAATTCGCCGAGCAAATAGTTCCTTACGTAAGAGGATGTGGTTTCAAACCGATTTTATCTGATAGCTTTGTTACAACACCCTCATGTAGTTTCTATGCCAAAGAAGTCGGTTGTCTTGGAGCGTTAGTAATTACAGCAAGTCATAATCCATATAATTGGCTAGGTCTGAAAATAAAGAGCTTTAATGGATGTTCTGTTGACGAATCTTTTACAAGTGAAGTTGAAAAAAGATTAATGCTAGGAAATTCAATTGAAAAAATAGATGGTGTTAATCAATTGGTAGATATTAAGAAATTTCATTTAGATAGAATTAAATCCCTTTTTGATATTGACTATATTTCCAAGAGATTAAAAAAAATGAAATTGAGAATTTTTGTAGATTCTATGCATGGTTCAGCTGCAAATTGTATGGCTGAGATTTTTGCTTCTAATGATTTAGAAGTTATTTCAGAAATCAGGAAAGATGCTGATCCTTTTTTTGGAGGAAAACCTCCTGAACCTCTTTTGAATTATGCAGATGATCTAAAACAAATACTAATTAAAAATTCAACAAATGAAGTGAAAACTTTAGGAATTATATTTGATGGTGATGGTGATAGAATTGCGGCAATTGATGAAAAAGGAAGATACTCTAGTACTCAAGATTTACTCCCATACTTTATTAGCTATTTGGGCGAAATTAAAAATAATACTTATCCAGTTTTAAAGACTGTTAGTGGTTCAGATATTATTAAAAATATATCAGAGAGTCAAAATAGAGATGTTTTTGAACTTCCAGTTGGCTTTAAATATATTGCTGAAAAAATGATCAAAGAAAATATATTTATTGGAGGAGAGGAATCTGGGGGAGTTGGTTTTGGTGACTTTATCCCTGAAAGAGATGCTCTATATGCAGCGATGGTTTTATTAAATGGAATTGCTGAAAAATCTCAATATTTATATGAAACCTTAGATGAAATTCAAGAAGATTTTGGGCCAAGTTTTTATAAAAGAATTGATATTAAATTTCCAAATCAGTCAGAAAAAAATCATGTAAAAGAATTTATTATAGATAATATTCCTGAGAATATTAATAATCACAAGTTAAAAAGTATCTCAAAAATCGATGGCATAAAGCTGAGAATTGATAAAAATTTTTGGCTTCTTTTTAGGTTTTCAGGAACGGAACCTCTTTTAAGGTTATATTGTGAAGCACCAAAAGAACCTTATCTAATTGAGGTATTAGAGTGGGGTCAAGAATTTATAAATTTAGCAGGAAAATAAGGATGAAAAATTTATATTTAGCGAGTAAGAATAAAGGTAAAATTGAAGAATATAAGAAATTGCTTGCTGGAGTTAATTGTAAATTGTTACTCCAGCCAGAATCATTAGAAGTTGAAGAGGATGGACTGACATTTAGAGATAATGCAATTAAAAAAGCAAGTGAAGTTTCGAGAATAACGAATAATTTTTCAATAGCAGATGATTCAGGAATTTGTATTGAAGCACTAGATGGTAAGCCTGGCATTTACTCATCTAGATATGCAGAAAATGATCAGAAGAGAATTGAACGAGTTTTAAGAGAACTTGATAAAGTTCAAAATAGAAGTGCTTTTTTTATTGCTAATATTTGTGTCTGTTCCCCAAATGGTGAAGTGATTATTGAATCTGAGGCCAAATGTCATGGGAATATCATATTTAACCCCAGAGGAAAAGGTGGTTTTGGGTATGACCCAATTTTTGAGGAGAGTTCTACCAGATTAACTTTCGCAGAAATGGATAATGATATTAAAGACTCTTGTAGTCATAGAGGTAAAGCATTAAAAAAAATTATTCCAGATTTAATTGAAATTTTTTCTTAGATTCAATTAACCCAGGATCCATGAAGGCCATGAGGAATTGAAATGGGTAATTCATAAACAGCTAATTCTTTTAAGTCTTTTGCGTCTAATATCACTAAATCGCTTCCTCTTCTTTCTCCGTTCCATAGAAGTATAAATAGAAATCCCTCATCTTCTTTTGAAGAGTTTTCTGATGGAACCATAATTGGTTCACTAACAAATCCACTTGGACCTGCTGACCAAGAAATCTCTTCTTTAGAAGTTAAATTTATTTTTTTTATTGCTTGAAGTGGAGCGTTCCCCAGCTTTTGAGATGTGCTTGCCATCCAACTAAAAGTTGCTTTTAATCCTAGGTTTTTAGGATTAACAACAGCAAATTCACAACATTGTTCACTGAAAGTTTCAAGTTCACTAGTTTTTGTCTTTAGATCGATAATTGATCTTTTCAGTTTTCCTTCTGGATATTTATCAAAGTCAATATCCCTAAAATTCTCGTCTGGACCAACTGATGGGAAATCATCATAAAAAATACTATCTAATATGATTTTGGAGTCTTTTTCAAATGCATTTACATGATGAAAAACGAATCCTTGTGGAGCATTTATTGTTAAAGGAGGCTGTCCCCTAAATAATCCACTTTCTCTGGGGATGATAAAAAACTTTGCCTTTTTATTTGGGTTTGACTTTAGACATTGTGCTGCTCCTCTTTGACCCATTACAAATGGGAGAGGATTGAAATCAATAGCATTCTGTAAAAATATTGCCCAATTAGTTGTGATTGCGAAATCATGAAGGAATGCAAAGCCATTAAAGGTATCTTTTCTGTCAAAAATGAGCTCTCCAGAATTTGTACCAGCATTATCAAATTCCATTAATCTAATGGTACTTTTTGGCCCGGTTTGTACTCCAAAAGTGACTAAAAGTTCTGAAGATGCATTTGAGTTTAGGTCTGTTTTGGGATGAGCACTGAATGCTTCGTTAGGCTTGAGTACCCCTTTTAATGTTGTTAAACCAATAGTGTCAAGACTATCAGGATTCATTGCATGTGGACCTGCTGCCTCCCATAATGCGAGGATTTCATCTCCTAATTTAACGACATGTGTATTAGCGATATTCTTGAATTTTAGATCTAATGCATTATTTAAAATTCCTCCATTTTTTTGTGTTCCAAAAACACCTCTATAAATAAATTTATCTATTTTTTCTTCTTCCAAATAGCCTTTAGTTTTAACAAATCTATTTGTTAAAAATGGCTGACCATTTTCGAATTTTATGGATGTTATCATTCCATCACCATCAAATGGATGATGAACCCATTGTCCACCTCTCTCTAATATTCCTGGTCCATTTCTTAATAATGTTCCATTTAGATTTTTAATATTGTTACCTTTGCTAATTGTTAGAGGCTCTTTAGTTAGCTCCTTTTCTACATTTTGATAAGCACTTGACCAATCTTCTTTATTAAAAATTTTAAATTTATCAATTTTTTTATCTTGTAAATTAGTCACAACAAAATAATAACTTAATCTATCTTCGCCAAAAATGAACTGAATTGTGGCTGATTCGAAAAAATTCCTATTTTATTGTTTTTCTAACATTCCTTTACTGCTTGGAATTGAATCAGATCTTCTTGGATCTATTTCGGTAGCCATTCTCATTGCTCTTGAAAAAGCTTTAAAGGATGCCTCAACTATGTGATGTGAATTACTGCCTCGTATTTGATTAATATGCAAAGTTATACCGCTGTTATTTACAAAGGCAATAAAAAACTCTCTTACTAGTTCAGTATCATAACTTCCTATTCTAGGGGCTTTTAATTGAAGATCATAAGATAGATGCGGTCTACCAGAGCAGTCTAAAGTGACTTGAACTAATGCTTCATCTAATGGGGCAAAGAAATGTCCAAATCTGCTTATGCCTTTTCTTTCTCCCAAGGCTTTTGAAAATGCTTTGCCTAATGCGATTCCTACATCTTCATTTGTATGGTGATCATCAATATGGGTATCTCCAATTGCTTTAATTTTTAAATCGAACAAACCATGACTGGATATTTGATGAAGCATATGATCTAAGAATGGTATCCCGGTATCAATCTCAGAAATTCCATTTCCATCTAAGTTTATAAATACAGAAATATCTGTTTCATTCGTTTTTCTTTTTATTTCAGATTGCCTTAAAGATGACATTTTTATGCAAAATACTGAGTTTACATTCCATTAATGCAGTAACCCGCATCAACATAAATTGTTTGGCCTGAAATGCCGCTAGAGAGATCACTTAATAAAAAAGCAGCTGTATTACCTACTTCTGTTTGAGTGACTGTTCTGCGTAAAGGAGCCTTTTCTTCAACATTGTGAATCATATCTAAAATGCCACCTATAGCAGAACTCGCAAGTGTTCTTATAGGGCCAGCACTTATTGCGTTAACTCTGACTTGTTTTTCGGGA
>CACFEJ010000030.1 GCA_902565305.1 uncultured Prochlorococcus sp. | reverse complement strand
AATTTATAGCAGGAAGATTCACTTCAAATATTCGAGAATTGGAAGGAGCATTTACTAGGGCTGTTGCATTTGCATCGATAACAGGCTTGCCAATGACAGTCCAATCAATTGCTCCAATGCTTGATCCTAATAGCGTTGGAGTAGTTGTTACTCCAAAACAAGTTATTAATAAAGTTTCAGATTTCTTTAAAGTATCTACTGATGAATTGATCAGTTCAAGTAGGAGAAAACCAGTAAGTCAAGCTAGACAAATAGGTATGTATCTTATGAGACATGGTACGGATCTAAGCCTACCAAGAATTGGAGATGAGTTTGGGGGCAAGGACCATACAACAGTTATGTATGCTATTGAACAAGTTGAAAAAAAATTATCTATTGATCCAAATATCGCAAGTCAAGTTCAAAAAATTAGAGATTTACTTCAAATAGATTCAAGAAAAAATTTATAGTTTTACTTCTAATTAGAAGTAAAATTTATAGGATCTTGATCATATCTATGCCTGAAAGGTATCTTATCTATTTCATTGATATCACTAAGCGATTCAATTTTATTTAATGATTGCCTTAATAACCTTGCTGAAATAATGGGCATATCTCTTGGAACTGAGATTCTGTTCTTTAAGTATCTTAGAGAGATTCCTGAAAGTTTTTTAGGGATTAATACTTCACCTGTGATCATATGGCTTAAAGCTGATCTCAATGATTCGTCAAAGGATTCTTTATTGTATGGGTTTACCTTTATTAAATTGTCTTTATGCTTTATCACTCTTTTAAGAGCAATTGTTGCATAATATTTTGAATCATAATTTTGGTTTAATTCATAATTACCTAAACCCTCCCCAGTATCTATTAGCTTAGAGAAAGTAATCTGATGTTCATTGCTTTCTTTATAGCATCCTCCCATTTGTGGGGGTAAATCATGAGAATGAGTATGAAAATCTCCTTGAGTGCCTCTATAAGCACTTTTCCCTTCAAAAAGGGTAAGCCAGTTATCTACATGAAGATAATTTGATCTTAAATTAAACCCTTTATAATAAATAAGTGATGCATTCATTCTCTCCATATAGGGAATAAAAATAATATCTCCAACACCAGGCTCTATATCACCTGTGTTAGAAACTGATGGATCTACAAACCCTGATTTTGAGCTACTTAAAATTTCATCGAGTTTAGAAATGGATTCTTTAAATCTTTTTTTTCTAAAAGAGTTATCTATAAAATTAAAGCTTTCTCGGCAGAGCCAATTACACCAGGATCTGAAAATTTCTCTTTCTAACTCTCGAATTTTGATGAGGTGACTAGATGTTATAAAAGATCCAAGTGCTCCAAATTCATTTTCTAAAAAAACTATGATATCGTCGCTTTCAGTTATAACTTTCCCTTTAAATTCAATTGCAGGTAATTTCCCCGATCTAACTTTTTCAAGGAACCAACTTTCTTTTTGGCCGTAACAAAACATATTTACTTTCTTGACTCTGTATGGAATTTTCTTAAATTCAAGCCATAACCATATCTTCTGACAGTAAGGACACCAAGAATGCCTATCCCTATAGAGGGTAACTAATACATCATTTTCACTATGTCCAAATAATCTTAAATTTGCGTAGGAATTATTTATTCCATGGACTCTATCAAGATCTTCAACTTCAAATTTATTTAAATCATCCCATGTCAAAATCCCATTCATTATTTGAATTAAAGCTATAAACTAACGTTATAATAAATGATTAAAAAAAGTCTTGGAATTTGAATTTGATTTAATTGTTGTTGGTGCTGGATCTGGAGGACTCGCGGCGGCTAAACGTGCGGCTAGTTATGGAGCAAAAGTCGCAATCATAGAAGCAAATCAAATAGGAGGAACTTGTGTGATAAGGGGATGTGTGCCCAAGAAATTAATGGTTTATGCAGCTAAAAGTAAAAAAAATATGGATTCCTCTGAAGGATATGGATTAAAAAATGAAGGTATTAATTTTGAATCGAATATTTTGTTGAAGAATGTTAGAGAGGAGGTTTCTAGATTAAGTAATTTACATAGAAATTCTTTAAAAAAGTTGAATATAACTATTTTTGAAGGCTTGGGGAGATTTATTACTCAAAATGAATTAGAAATTATTTGTTCAAACACAAAGAAAATTAAAAACAAAATAAGTTCAAAAAAAATTCTTATTTCAGTTGGAGGTCAACCAAAGAAATTAAATATTCCTGGGGCAGATCTGGCATGGACTAGTGATGATATTTTTGAATTAGAAAAGTTTCCCAAATCAATATTAATAGTGGGAGGTGGATATATTGCTTGTGAATTTGCTTCTATTTTCAGAAATTTAGGTACTGAAGTAACTCAAATAATTAGAGGTCAACATTTACTTAATGGTTTTGATGAGGATCTTTCTTCATGCTTAGAGGAATCACATACTTTTACTGAAATCAATATAATCTCCAATACTCAATTAAAGTCTATAAAGAAAGTAAATGGAAATCTGGAATCTACCCTAGACTCGGGAGACAAACTCCTAACTAATAATATCCTTATTGCTACAGGAAGAGAACCAAATCTTTTGCCTTTAAATTTAGATTTTTTAAATCTAAAGATGGATGGCCAATATTTAGATGTCGATGAACTTAATCAAACAAGCAACGCAAATATTTTTGCAGTTGGCGATATCATAAATAAGCCAAACTTAACTCCAGTAGCAATAGAACAAGGGAGAGTTTTTTCGGATAATTTTTTTAATGACCAAAAAAGAAAAGTAAATTATGAATATATCCCTAAGGCCGTTTTTACTATTCCAGAAATTTCAACAGTTGGCTTAAGTGAGAAAAAAGCTAAAGAGATTTACTCTGAAAAAAATATAAAAATTTTCAAGTGCAAATTTACCCCTATGTCTAATACCTTTAAAAAGAATAAATCAAAATGTATGTTGAAGATTGTAGTTCATAAGCTAACTGACAAAGTCCTAGGATGTCATATGTTAGGAGAAACATCATCTGAGATTATTCAAATGGTATCAATTTCATTAAATGCAGGGATAACAAAAAAAGACTTTGATATTACTATGGCTTTGCACCCAACTATCTCAGAAGAATTTGTGACTATGTATGGATAAAATTATGAATTAGAAAATTTTAATTTTTCTTGAACAATCAGAAATACTATAAGCAAGGTAAAGTAAATAAATAAACCTATCCTTAATTCAGAAAGGAAGTTAAATTTATTCAGGAAAAGTATCTTATCGAGAATGTAGAAAATATAAAGATTAAGCAAAATAAATCCTTCAATTCTTGTGATTTTCCCTTTGCTCCAGAAAATTGGTAAGCATGCAAAGGTCGTTAAAACCATAAAAGGTAAGTCAACTTTTATTAGACTCTGTTCAATTACTAAACCTTTAAATCCTGAAAAAATACTGCAACTTCCAAGGATTAAAAGTTGATTGAGTAAATTACTTCCTATTACATTCCCAATCGCAAGATCTGTTTTGCCTTTAAATGCAGCAATTATTGAAGTTACTAATTCTGGTAAAGATGTCCCAGTTGCCACGATAGTTAAACCAATAACAATTTCATTTACACCCAAAAGAGTAGCGAGCGTTTGAGAACCATTTACTAAAATATTTGAACCAAAGCTTAAAAGAAATATTCCCAATATTAACTTTAGTAAAATATTCATTTTCCCTTTATAGTTATCTTTTAATTCTTCTATCTCTGGTTCAGCATCTTTTGTCTCTTCTCCTTTCTCATTAATGGTATTGATTTCCCATATTGTATTTAAGATTAAACAAAATATTAGAAATATACCTGCTTGCAATGTTAATAAGCCTGTTGATGACATAGCCCAAACTGCACAAGAAATTGCCATTAAAAGAGGCACATCTCTTCTGACTATTCTGCTTTTTACCTTAAGAGGTGTTATCAATGAGCTTATGCCCAAAACAACGAGAACATTAAAAATATTGCTTCCAATTACATTACTTGCCGCAAGCGAATCACTACCTTTTAAAATTGAACTCAAACTTACCAACAACTCAGGAGAGCTTGTTCCAAGAGAAACAACTGTCAAACCAATTACTATTTGAGGTATCCCTAAAATTAAAGATAAAAATATGGCTCCTTGAATAAAGAACTCTCCTCCAGCAAAAAGTAGAACTACGCCTAAAACTATTTCTATTATTGGAAATAAAAAATCACTCATGTTTAAGCTTTTATTTAGATAATAAAAATTTTCATAATTGGTTAATGACTATCCTCGAATATCTATAATTCATTGTCAATTTTAATTTGCTGTTAAAATTGATTAAATAGAAAAAATTTTGAAGACTTTAAACATAATAAAACCTGATGATTGGCATTTACATTTAAGAGAAGGTCTTGTATTAAAAAATATCATTCAGTTTACTTCTGAATATTTTGGAAGAGCCATTATCATGCCAAATACTAAAAGTCCCATAACATCAATCAATAGTGCTATTTCTTATAGGAAAACTATTGTTGAAGCCTTACCAGAAAGTTCTAAGTTTGAACCATTAATGACAATTTATCTTACAGATGAGACAGATAAAGGGGAACTAATTAATGGTTTTAAAAATAATGTTTTTTTTGCCGCGAAATTATATCCTGCTAATGCCACAACGAATTCCAGTCATGGAGTTAGGAAAATTGAAAATCTATATAAGATCTTTGAATTAATGCAAGATTTTGGAATGCCTCTTTTAATTCATGGGGAAGTGACTGATTCTGAAGTAGATGTATTCGATAGAGAAGAAGTTTTTATAGATAAAGAACTTTCTCAAATAACCAAAAGATTTCCAAAATTAAAAATCGTTCTAGAACATATAACTACCTCTTATGCAGTGGATTTTGTTCAAGAAAATAATATTGGGGCTACTATCACTCCGCATCATTTGCATATAAATAGAAATGCAATGTTTTTTGGAGGCTTAAATAGTGATTTTTACTGCTTACCAGTTGCTAAGAGGGAAAATAATAGACTCGCTTTAAGGCGAGCGGCAACAAGTGGGGAAAAATGTTTTTTCTTGGGGACTGACTCTGCTCCACACCTTAGAAAGTGGAAGGCTTTTTGTGGATGTGCAGGTATTTTTAATTCGCCAGTAGCAATAGAAAGCTACTTAACAGTTTTCGAAGAGGAGGATGCTCTAGATAATTTTGAAAAGTTTGCAAGTTTGAATGGCCCTAATTTTTATAATGTCCCCCCAAATAAAGAAAAATTAAAATTAGTTTCTAGACCTAATAAAATAAAAGAATATATTGATGTTGTTGAAGAAAAAAATATTGTCGGACAAATAAAACCATTTCATGCAGGTGAAACTTTACAGTGGCAAGTTGAAGGAATAGTAAATTAAAAAATTATATTTAATCTGACAACTAAAAGTTTAAATATTCCAGTTTTAGTTTCTAGCCATTCGCTTGTGGAGCCAGGTAATTTTATCCACTATTTTCTACATCTTCTGCATGAGAAGGAGAAATAATTCCTAGTAAAAATGTTGTAAGCATCAGGAGTTTCATATCACTGGAGAATTTGTTTATAATATATGTATTATTTATTAGTGCCAACTCTTTATTATATTTAAGAATCAAGTCATAGTGACGGATTTTAATCTATTAATTTTTAGATATGTCTAGCGCGTCCAAAGGTCACCAAAAAAATGTAAATATTCGCATTTTTCTTGGTTAAATGGGTTGCTTTCAGCTACGATTAGAAAGCGCAAATTCCTTTGGGAGTGTGGCGGAATTGGTAGACGCGCCGGACTTAAAATCCGTCGAGCGATTTAGCTCGTGGGGGTTCAAGTCCCCCCACTCCCATAAATTAATTATTTATTTTTAGTTCTGACGATAACTTCCAATAGTTGTTATGTTTTAACTAAGCAACCATAAATTAAAATGGAAAGTTTATTCAATAATTCATTCGCTACTTTAATTGCTTATATTGGGATTATTTCTACCTATTTATTGGTTATCCCATTGTTACTATTTTATTGGATGAATAATAGATGGAATATTATGGGCAAATTTGAAAGATTAGGAATTTATGGTCTTGTATTTCTTTTTTTTCCAGGTTTAATTTTATTTTCTCCATTTTTAAATCTCAGACTAAAAGGTAGTGGTAAAGGTTAAATAATTGACTAAAGGAAAAGTTATACAAATAGGTTTATTTATTTCATTAATAGGATTAATTAGTTATAAATTTGCACCGCAAATTGGGATCGACAATTTAACAGCCACTACTCTCTCGAGTTGTATTTTGATTTTGATTGTTGTTACTTGGGTAACATCCTATGTTTATAGAGTTGTAAGCGGAAAAATGACTTTTATGGAACAAAGGAAGCGTTATAGAAAAGAGTATGAAAAAGTTGTTAATGATAAACTAGAAACTAAATTCAACTCATTGTCAAAGGAAGAGCAGCAAAAACTAATGGAAGATTTAGAAAAAAATACATAAATTTTTCATAGAAAAAATTTCTAAAAATTATGAAAGATAACAAAATGCAAATTACTAAAAATGAATCTTTATCTAAGGTAGATGAGATGTTTTGCCAGTTAAAAAATGATAAAAAATTAGCTTTGATGCCTTTTATAATGGCTGGGGATCCCAATATTGAAATAACTTCTGAGATCTTATTAAAGTTGCAAGAAAATGGAGCTGATCTTATTGAATTAGGTATCCCTTACAGTGACCCACTTGCAGACGGACCTGTTATTCAAGTGGCGGCCTCTCGCGCCTTAAAGTCGGGTACTAGCCTAAGAAAAGTAATTAAACTTTTAGAGACTTTAAAAGGTAAATTAAATATTCCCATCATTCTTTTTTCTTACTTAAATCCATTACTATGTTTTGGCTTTGAAAAGTTTTGCAAGATGGCATCTAATTCTGGAGTTTCTGGACTAATAGTTCCTGATCTCCCTTTAGAGGAAGCTTATAAATTTTCTGATATAGTTAGTAACCATTCTATGGACTTAATTTTATTGGTAGCTCCAACTACTCCTTTTGAAAGAATGAAACAAATATCAAATTATACAAAAGGCTTTACTTATTTAGTAAGTGTTACAGGTGTCACTGGCGAGAGAAACAAAATGGAAAATAGAGTAGAAAATCTTATCGCTAAATTAAAAGATTTAAATAGCAATCCAATTGCTGTTGGTTTTGGAATATCCACCCCAGAACATGTTAACAAAGTTCGTGAGTGGGGAGCAGATGGAGTAATTATTGGGAGCGCATTTGTAAAACGAATTTCTAGTTCAAGTGAAAAAGATGTCGTCGATCATGTTGGCGAATTTTGTAAAGAAATGCGTTTAGCGGCTGATCAAAAAAAATAAATACAAAGATATTTATTAATTAAAAGAATAGTTATAGAAAATTAACTAAAAATGATATAACCAATTTATTTATCTTGTCTTTAAGAATCTTCTGTAGGTAATAATCTGATTTGTTTTCTTCCGAGCTTAATTTCGAATTCATCACCTGCTTTTAAATCGAGAAGTGCTGTATATGCTTTTCCAATTAGAAGATTACCATTACCTTGAACTGTAGCTATATAGCTAAGTTTTCTTCCACCTTTTCCAATCCCCGCAACTCCAGAATCACCAAGATTAACCCCTTTTGCTTCTAAAAGTGCTTCATAAAATGCAGTAAAGTTTAAGCGTTCACCTCCGTTTTTCTTAGTGGAAACATATCCACAGGCGCGAACTAGGTCAGATTTGCTAACATCACCAAGTTCTTTAACTTTTGCAAGGAGATCGCTACCAGTTAGCATAATTATTTAAAAGAAAGATGTATTAAATAACATAGCAATTTGCGTGTAATATATGCAATTATTTAGTATGTATTTATTCAATTATTTGTATTTAAAATGGAAAAGTTTGTAGTTTTTGGAAGGTACTGTGAAGATGCAATTTTTAAAAGGGAACCATTTCGTGAACAACATCTTAATAGACTTAAAAATCTAAAAGATCGCGATATTTTAGTTACATTAGGGCCAACAAAATGTACCAAATATTTGTTTGGAATTTTTAATGCTAATGATGTAAAAGAGTTGAAAGATCTTATTGAGGAGGATATATATTGGGAAAAAGGTATATGGA
>CACFEJ010000029.1 GCA_902565305.1 uncultured Prochlorococcus sp. | reverse complement strand
ATATTTTTAATATTGGCCCTTCACTGTTTGATATCTTTGATAGTGATGGAGATGACTGGGCTGCTGGTTGGATTTTGCAAGTTTTAAAAAAATTTAAGCCTGAATTCTTTGAAAACTCGAAATTCAATAATTGGTTTAAAACATATTCAGATATTGATATTAATTATGAAGATATGCAATTGATGTTGGTTGAGCAAAAATTTGAAGAGGCAGATAGATTAACAAGTTCATACTTAAGAAAATTAGCTGGAAAATTAGCTGAAAAACGAGGATATGTTTTCTATAGTGAAGTTAAGAATATGTCAGGAAAAGATCTAGAAACAATAGATAGATTATGGAATATTTATTCTACTGGTAGATTTGGATTCTCAATTCAAGCAAAGATATTAAAATCAGTAGGAAAAAAATATGAATTAATGTGGCCGAAAATAGGTTGGAAAAAAGATGGATTATGGACTAGATATCCTGGATCTTTTTGCTGGTCATTGGATGCTCCTGATGGACATATGCCTTTAATAAATCAACTTAGAGGAGTAAGACTTATGGACTCCATCCTGCGGCATCCTTCTATTGCAGAGAGACATAATAATATTCTTTAAATTGAGGTATTTAATAAGTTAAAATTAAGAAAGTATCAAAATATTATTATGTCCTTATTTCGGGGCAAAAATATTTTAAAAAGATTTTTTAAAAGACCAAAGATTAACTGGTCAAATTACGAATTCGAATCATCATTACAGTTAAATGAATTTGTCGATCAACTATTAGAACCTATTAAAAATTCTCCATCAAGCTATCTTATCAAACTTGGTTTACATGAAGCTCTAGTTAACGCAGTAAAACATGGAAATAAATTAGATCCCAAAAAAAATATTAGAGTAAGGAGAATAATTACTCCTCATTGGTGTGTTTGGCAAATTCAAGATCAGGGTAATGGTTTAGAAATAAAAAAAAGAGACTATAGATTACCCAAAAAAATAAGTAGTGTAAATGGTCGCGGCTTATATATTATTAATGAATGTTTTGATGACATTAGATGGAGTAGTAAAGGTAATAGGCTTCAGTTGGCTTTAAAAAGGTGATTTTTACTGGGGCAAGGTTGATCTACGTTAATTTCTTTTAACCACTTAATACTTTCTTCTATATATTGAATAGTTTCCTTCTCATTACAAGAAATTATTAAGTGGCATAATCCCGCCGAAATAAGTTCTGCAGATCGTTTATATTTATTTCCTTTGTCTTTATGCCATTTAGAATGATCAATTTTTAATTTGTCATTAAGACTTTGAACAAGCTGAATAGTATCTTTATCCCAATAGGTCATTGAAGTTTTTATTTACTTTACCGCAGACCATACTTTAGTCATAAAAAAGGAATTTGATTTGACATCTTTAAACCCTACATCCTCAATTTTAGAATCTATATCCTCTTTTATGTAATCACAATAAAAAGGTTCATGAAAAGATTTATAGAAGCTTTCCATTACGGATGAAAAGTCAGGTGAATCACTTATTTGAATTGAATCAGCTAAAACTAATGTTCCGCCTGGTTCAAGAACTCTAAAAAATTCATTTAATACTTTAGCTCTAATTGTTCTAGGTAATTCATGAAATAAATAAACACATGAAATACATTGAAAACTATCATTTTCAAAAGGTAATTCCTCAGCATTACCTTTTATTAAATGAATTAAATCTCCATCTAAATCCGAAAGATATCTACTTGCCTCTTTTAAATATGAATCAGATAAATCAATTCCTGTGATTTTTTCTTTAGGAAATGCGGTTCTTAATTGTTTTAATGTTCTTCCGGATCCTGTAGCCACATCAAGTATTTTTATAGAACTTTTTTTTCTATCGCTAAAAATTTCAAGTCCTTCTTTTATTGGCTTAATTATTCTTCTCCTCATTGAGTCAGCGCTTCCATTGAAAAGTATCTCAACTTGTAGGTCATAAATGCTTGCTGAAAAATCTGATAAATAACCATCAGTTTGATGATGAAAATTTCTCAAGTAATATTGAGGATAATTATCTTTATCAATAGATTTTGGAAGATCATCAAAGTTTTGTTTTCTGCGTCTATTCCATGTATTAGGCATATCGAGCCAAATTTTAGGATATTGAGTTAGATATCTAAGCCATGGTTCGTCAAACAATAATTTTTTTGGATATATATTTTTTTCTGCATCATTCCAATCTTCTTCTCTTAAGATATCCATTGAATTTTGGATTTGCATTAGAAGATCCTTATCTATATCAAAATTTTCAAGCTTTGAATCTGGAAGAATAAAGTTCATTAATCTTGAACTAATCTGCTTGTGAGCGAAACCTGCAATGCTTTTACTTTGTTGTAGCGTTTTATATGCAATTTTTGAAATAGATTCCCTAGCCATTTTTCAATTTATATATCTATATTCCAACAAAAAAAAAATCAATTTGAGAATATTTTGTGATATTTCTCAAATTGATTAATTTAAACTTATGAGTTCTTTTAATTATGCATCGTAATACATGAAGAATTCATGTGGATGAGGCCTTTGTCTAAGTTGTTGTACCTCTTCGTATTTTATATCGATAAAGTTATCAATAAAATCTTCAGTAAATACTCCACCAGCCAATAGATAATCCTTATCTGCTTTTAGCGCATTAAGTGAGTCATTTAAAGATGAAGGTACTGTATCAATTTTTGCAAGTTCATCAGCTGGAAGTTCAAATAAATCTACATCTACTCCATCTCCAGGATCAATTTGATTTTTAATTCCATCAATACCAGCGAGCATCATTACAGAAAATGCTAAGTAAGGATTTGCAAGTGCATCACCTGATCTGAATTCTAATCTCTTAGCTTTAGGGCTTGGTCCTGTTAAAGGTATTCTCACTGCGGCTGATCTATTACCTTCAGAATAAACTAGATTTACAGGTGCTTCGAAACCTGGAACCAATCGTTTATAACTATTTGTAGTTGGATTAGTAAATGCTAAGAATGATGGAGCATGTTTAAGTATGCCTCCGATGTACCATCTTGCTGTTTGAGATAAATTTGCATATGCTCCTTCACCAAAAAATAGTGGCTGTCCACTCTTCCATAAACTTTGGTGAACATGCATTCCTGTTCCGTTATCGTTAAAAACAGGTTTGGGCATAAATGTTGCTGTTTTTCCATATTTTTTTGCAACGTTTCTGACAACGTATTTATAAGTCATAACGTTATCAGCAGCATTTATTAACGAATCAAATTTCATTCCAAGTTCGTGTTGGCCGGCACCAGCAACTTCATGGTGATGTTTCTCTGTGGGAATACCTAATTCACCCATAAGGAGAAGCATCTCAGATCTGATATCTTGCGCGGTATCATTTGGAGCTACTGGAAAATATCCTTCTTTATATTGTATTTTGTATCCTAAGTTTCCCCCTTCTTCTATTCTCCCTGTATTCCATGGGGCTTCAATAGTATCTACACTATAAAAACAACCTCCTTCTTTAGAATCATATCGAACATCATCAAATAAAAAGAATTCTGGTTCTGGTCCAAAAAATGCAGTATCTGCTATACCAGTCGAGTCTAAATATTTTAATGCCTTTTGAGCTAAAGCTCTTGGACATCGATCATAAGGTTCCCCGCTTCTTGGCTCTTGAATAGAGCAAATCATACTTAGAGTTTTATGTTTATAAAAAGGATCTATCCAAGCTGTACTTGCATCGGGCACCATTGACATATCCGAGGCATTAATTGCTTTCCAACCTCTTATTGATGAGCCATCAAATGCCAAACCTTCTGTAAAAGAATCCTCCTCTATCATGTCTGATGTAAGAGTTAAATGTTGCCATTTTCCATGAATATCAGTGAATTTTAAATCGATTAGTTCAATTCCTTCGTCTTTAATTTGACTTAAAACATCTTGGGGGGATTTAGACATAATTTTGTAATACCTTCTATGAAATTAATAACTTGATGATTCTTGTTGTGTATCAACGGTAACTTTTTTTAAGACTTGATGTCTTCTTTTAGTGTTTCAAGTCATAAGTTTAATAATTGTTTACCTAAATATTTAAATTGAATGAATTTCTTTAAATAAATATCGCTTATGTGGCGATATTAGTTTAATTTAAAAGTAATTGAATGTAATGCTTTGACAGAAGCAAAACTTATTTCGGCTTTAAATGAAGAGAATTTATCTCATTTCTCAAAGACTTATGTTCCCTCTAGACTTTTATTAGGTCCTGGCCCTTCAAACGCACATCCAGAAGTCTTAAGCGCTCTTTCTTTGAATCCTATTGGTCACTTAGATGAAGCATATATTTCATTGATGTCTGATGTTCAACAACTTCTAAGATACACATGGCAATGTAATAATCGTCTGACTCTTCCAATGAGCGGTACTGGAAGTGCAGCTATGGAAGCATCAATAGCTAATTTTATAGAGGAAGGAGAAAAAATTCTTATTGCTAAAAAAGGATATTTTGGAGACAGACTTGTTGATATGGCAACAAGATATAAAGCAGATGTATCTGTTATTGAAAAGCCTTGGGGTGAATCCTTTTCTTATGAAGAAATCAAGTATGAAATAGAAACAAAAAAACCAGCAATTTTTGCTATTGTCCATGCTGAAACATCAAGTGGTGTTTTACAACCTCTTGATGGTATTGGGGATGTATGTAGAAAAAATAACTGCTTGTTTTTAGTTGATGCAGTTACCTCTCTTGGAGCTCTAGAACTATTGATTGACGAATGGAAAATAGATTTAGCGTATAGTTGTAGCCAGAAAGGATTAAGCTGCCCACCTGGATTAAGCCCTTTTACGATGAATAAAAGAGCCGAAGAAAAACTAAGTTCAAGAAAAACAAAAGTTCCTAACTGGTATTTAGATTTATCTCTATTAAATAAATATTGGGGTTCTGATCGTGTTTACCATCATACTGCCCCCGTAAATATGAATTTTGCTATTCGTGAAGGATTACGATTAATTGCGAATGAGGGTTTAGAAAATATTTGGAATAGACATAATACTAATGCAAAGAAACTGTGGAATGGTTTAGAAAGTCTTGGAATGGAATTACATGTATCAGAGGATTATAGATTGCCAACTTTAACTACAGTTAAAATACCTCCAGCAGTTGATGGTGATGGTTTTAGAAATCATCTTTTAAGAAACTTTGGAATAGAAATAGGAAATGGACTTGGAGAATTGTCTGGTAAGGTGTGGCGCATAGGATTAATGGGCTTTAACTCAAGTGAGGAGAATGTTGATAGATTATTAAACCTATTTGATACTGAGTTAAAAAAGTATTCTATTTTTGAGTCCTCAACTTTTTAAACCATAGCTGTAAAATTTGACTGCATTCGTCTTCTAAAATACCTCCTACTATTTCCATTTTGTGATGAGCACTTTCATGTTTTGATAGGTCGATTGAGCCTCCCAATCCTCCTCTTTTCTTATCGTAAGCCCCGAAAATAACTTTACCCATCCGCGCTTGAATAAGAGCAGAGGAACACATAGTACAAGGTTCTAGATTTGTAATAATTGTACATTCATTAAATCTCCAATCATTTTTTATTAAAGATGCCTGCCTAAGTGCCATTATCTCAGCATGACCTAATGGGTCTTTATTTATATTCCTCCTGTTAACCCCTCTCCCGATACATCTTCCTCTCTCATCTAGAATTATTGAACAGATTGGCAGCTCAACTTTCCCAATTTCTTTTGATCTTCTTAATATCGAATTCATCCACAAAATGTAATTTAAATTATTATTTTTTTGTTGATCTTTATTACTATTTCCATTTTCAAAAATATATCTCATTTATCAATATTGAGAATAGAATTATTATTAGATATCTTATCTGATGGCTGAAGATTTAATTAATAATAAAGATATTTATTTCCCCTCATATTTAGGGACTAATGACAAATTGATTACTCTTCTGAATAGAGCAAGTCAAACTCTTTGTGACTGGTTCTCTAAAGCTGATAAAAATGGTCCTTTACCTTTTGATGAGAATTTCAAGTGCATTATGCCTGCGGAAAATGGTAACTCTGAAGAAGATTTGTTTTCTGAGATTGAATCTCTTTTGAATAATTCATTTAATCCCGTTCATCCTGGTTCACTAGCTCACCTTGATCCCCCACCTTTAATTTTCTCTATTTTGGGAGATTTAATTGCTGCTGCTTTAAATAATAATCTCCTCGCTTACGAGTTATCACCAAGTGTAACTTTGCTTGAGGAATCATTATGCAAATGGTTTGCCAAGAAAATAGGGTTTAATGATCTCTCAGGAGGTATAGCTGCTAGTGGAGGTACATTAAGTAATCTTAATGCCCTTATAGCAGCTAGAAATTATGCTGGATTAGCTACAAATCCTAATTCTGTATTACTTGTTAGTGAAGATGCTCATTCTTCCTTTGTTAAATGTATAAGAGTAATGGGTCTTGATACTACCAATCTTGTCAGGATTAAAACTGATAATCAAGGTAGAATGGACATAAACGATCTCAGAAAGTCTTTAGATAAATGTACATTAGAAAATAAAAAAATATTTTCTATTGTTGCCACCCTTGGGACAACTGTGAGGGGAGCCATTGATCCTATTAAAGAAATAAGTGAAATATGCAAAGAAAGAAATATATGGCTACATATCGATGGATCTATTGGAGGCATTTTTGCTGTAACCTCTATTCCAATAAAAGGTCTAAATAATATTAATCAGGCTAATTCGATAACGATAAATCCGCAAAAAATCATTGGTATTACAAAGACTTCATCTTTGTTATTGGTTTCAAATATGAGTACTTTAGAAAATACTTTCAATACTGGACTACCATACATATCATCTAAAGAAAATATTATAAATAGAGGAGAAATTGGCATACAAGGTTCTAGACCTGCAGAGGTTATCAAACTTTGGCTTGGGTTACGTTTTTTAGGTCTGAATGGAATAGAAAATATATTAAAATCATCAATTAAAAGAAAAGATTTTTTTATAAAAAATATTAGTAAGGATAAATTTGAAATATATTCAGGTCCTCTTCATATTGTTTCATTTATACCAAAGAAACTTGAGCCAGAAGACTCTGATAAATGGACTCAAATTAAAGTTAATGAACTAATAAACAACAATTTTATGCTTTCTAGACCAAAATTTAAAGGTAGATATTTTTTAAGGGTTGTCATGGGAAATTACAATACAAAGGAATCTCATATTGAAGAACTTTTGAGACTTTTAGATGCCTAACTTATGAATATGGGTAGACCAAAAATTATTGCAATAGTAACAGGGTTTATATCTATAGCTATTTGTATTGCTTATTTACTCTTAATAACTATCTTTGATTTCAGAACTTATCTAAATGATCAATTATCCAATTTTACATAGTAAATGGAGGCAAACTTTTATTTGATTTAAAATACTTTTTCATTTCAATTTTTGAAATAGCTTCTCTTACGAAGTTGTTTAAAATGTCCTCTCTCTTACTTATTCTATAGATCTTATCTACTACTTCTTGGATTCCTCCATCTCCCCAATCTTGCCCATTTTTAAAATATTCAATCAAACTTAATCCTACTATTCTTATTAACCAGCCTGCCGTAACTGATTGTATAGATTTAGATAAAATAATTTTAGTCAAGCTTGTAGCTAAAGCAGGAGAAAGAATGGCGAGACCCCCTTTTAGTATTCCTTGTTTAGCCAATGCGCTTAGCAATGAAGTCGCTAAATCTTTTGCATCTTTTTTTGTAAGCTTTATTTCATATATTTTTGATAATTCCATTATCATTTGAAGATTTACAGAGGTAGTAGTAAGGAAATCAACAGCTGGTAACGGATTAACTAGTATTACCCCTCCTGTTATCCACATATATTTATTAATAACTTTATTTGACATTAAATATCTTTGTTCTTGCACGAAATTTTTACTTTTAATACCTAACTTATTTGAGCGAAAAAGAATATTATCCGCCAATAACTCTTCACCATTATTATCGAGCGTTTCAATTATTTCTCTAAATAAACTTCCTACCTCTGGAACTAAATTTAACGTACCTGATTTTATAGAGGGAGATTGTTTAGATACAGCAATTGTTTGAACAACAGAAATTTTATTTTTTCTAGCGGCAGTTATAGAAATTATATTTTCTTTGATAAGGTTATTTTCATCTTTAGACCTCAAATCACATTTATTTAGAACTATTATTATTTTTTTTCTTAATTTTAATAACTCTTTAATTAAATAGTTTTCGTATTTATTTATGTCCTGATCTAACACAAAGAGAACTAAGTCGGAATTTGATGCTTGAATAATTGTTGCTTTTTCTCTTTCTTCTCCTAATTTAGACGGTTCGAATAAACCCGGAGTATCAACTATATTAATGTTTCTTTTTAAAATTGGGATGCGAATTTTATAGCTATTAATTTGCTTTGTTGTACCTATTTTTGCAGAAGTTTGTCCGACAATATTTTTTAATAAAGATCTTGCTATAGATGTTTTTCCTGAGGAACCTGCTCCAAAAAGAGTAACCTTATAATCTCCTGTTTTTAATTGGGATTCTAGTTTGTTTTTTTGGTAATTTAAAAGTTCAACTTTTACTTTATCGTTAATTTTTTTATTAATTTTCTCGACCCCTTGCAAACTTATCTT
>CACFEJ010000028.1 GCA_902565305.1 uncultured Prochlorococcus sp. | reverse complement strand
GATAGTATGGGAACAATAGAGGTTCCCATTGAAGCTTTGTGGGGAGCTCAAACACAAAGATCGATAAAAAATTTTTCTATTGGAGAAGAATTAATTCCAATTGAATTAATTTATTCACTCACCCTCATAAAAAAAGCTGCTTCAATCGCTAATTTCAATTTAGGGTTAATAGATAAAAGAAAAAAAGATTTGATTGTAGAGGCATGTACAGAAATACTTGATGGGCTTCATGATTCACAGTTTCCCTTAAAGGTTTGGCAAACAGGAAGTGGTACGCAAACAAATATGAATGTTAATGAGGTAATTTCTAATATTGCAGCATTAAAAACAAATTCAGAGCTTGGTAGTCATCACCCAATTCATCCTAATGATGATGTAAATAAATCTCAGTCAACTAATGATACTTTTCCTGCTGCTATTCAAATATCAGTTGTTAATGAAATAATCAAAAATTTAGTTCCAACGATACGAAAACTTACTATGATCCTTGATAAAAAAAGTAAACAATGGAAAGACCTCATAAAGATAGGAAGAACCCATTTTCAAGATGCAGTGCCCATTACATTTGGGCAAGAAATATCAGGATGGTCAGAGCAACTTAAAGATGCTGAGAATGCAATTATTATAAGCCTGAATGAATTGTATTTTTTACCTTTGGGAGGAACTGCAGTTGGAACAGGGATTAATTGTCCAAAAGGATTTTGTGAAGAGTCTATAAAATCAATTTCCGATGATACTAATCTAATGTTCTATAAATCAAAAAATAATTTTTCTATCATGGCCTCGCATGATCGTCTAGCTCAAGTAATGAGTCAGATAAAAATATTAGCAGGTGCATTATTTAAAATTTCAAATGATATAAAAATTCTATCTTCTGGTCCAAGATCAGGAATATATGAACTAATTATTCCTCAAAATGAACCTGGAAGTTCTATCATGCCGGGTAAAGTGAATCCAACTCAATGCGAAGCCTTATCAATGGTTTGCACTCAGATAATGGGTCTAGAATATGCAGTCTCAATTGCAAATTCTAGCGGCACTTTACAGATGAATGAATATAAGCCTCTTATTGGATTTAATATTCTCACAAGTTTAAAGTTAATTAAAAATGTAATAGAAAACTTCAGAATAAAATTAGTTGATAGGATGGAACCTAATCAAAAGAAAATGAAGTTAAATTTAAACAATTCACTAATGTTGGTTACAGCCTTAGTACCAAAAATTGGTTATGAAAAAGCAGCTGAAATTGCAAACCTTGCCTTCAAAGAATCATTAAATTTAAAAGAGGCAACACTTAAATTAGGTTATTTAAACGAAGATGAATTTAATGAGGCGATGAATATTAATTCAATGATTTGATTAAAAAATTTAAGGATTATTATCAATTCTTTTTGTTGCAGGATTAATATCTTCAGAGACTTTTATAAGATCATTAGATTCAGAAACAGGAAAACGATTAATAGCTTTTAATGCTAACTTTGCTTTGCTTTTTAATTTATTACTAACACCAATACAGTATTGCACTTGAGAAAGGACATCAATTGATCTTCTAATAATCCTCACTACATCACCTTCGTCTAATGAAGCATTAAAAACCAAATCTTTCCATTTTTTTCCCCTTGCCCATTCAGAAATAATTCCAGTCAGCTCTGTTTCTAGATAGATAGGAATTTCAATATTAAACTTATTTTGTTGAGAAGCGACTAATTTTCTTAAACCATCTAACTCATTAAAAACATCTATTACCTTTAAAGAAGGCTTAAAATTACACCAAAGATTGGGTCTCCTTACATCAACACATATAGCTTGAATAATTGCAGCTAACTCAGGAGGATCTAAATCGTCTAAATAACCACTAACTAAAACAAGACCAATCCATAATTCATTTTCACTTCTTATTGCACCAACTGTTTGTCCAACTTCTGTCAATTCCAAATCATTTAAACAACCAAAATGATTCAAAATTTTAATCAGATCGGTGAAAGTTCTCCAGTTATGATTCTCTTTATCCTCAAGAAGTTTTTTTCTAATATTTATTTCTTGTTCAACATCAACAATTCTTTTTCTATATTTCTTTAATTTCCTTGAGTCTCCAAATCTATGTGCGGGGTGATCAGTGACTGCATCTTCTAAATTATTAATTTGTTGCTTTTGTGCCAAAACTTCCTTTGTAAGATCATATTGTGGAGTTTGCAAATCATTTCTTTTTGAAACTTCTAAAATTCGATCCGCAAAACACTGCGATATATCATCTCCCCTAAATACCTCTCCAGAAAAATACATCTTTGGTGCTTCAAGTCCTAAGACATCAATTGCATCTAAATCATTAAAAATGCTTACTATGTATGAGGGTTTTATAAGAATAAATAAATTATCAATTGTCAAACACAATAAACTCTTAATTTTTTGGGATTCATATATTTTCTTACAAATTAATCCTGGAACAATTTTTCTTTTAATTTGTGGAGCTTTGATTGAAATTAAGCTTCCATCTTTAATATATGGGAGTGCATTAGTGATCTCTTCTGATAATTTATCTGCTGCTTGTTTTTCTAAAATTTTCAAAAGTCTTCTTTCTTCTTTAAGACGATTTTTTAACTTTTCATAAGCATCAAAATCTTTCCATGAAACGGTAGATGTAATTTTTTTTAATTCAATTAAATCCTTATCTAAATTTTCAAGAATTATATTCTCATCTGAGGATTCACCTAAATATAAAAAACTACCAAAACTTCTTTTTATTAATTCCTTAGACTTCTCTAAAGAATAACTTTGTAAAAGATTAAGTACCATTCCATAGCTAGGAGTGAATTGACTCTCTAAAGAATTTGGTTTGCTAATGGCAAGTGCACTTGCTTCTTTGGCACCTTCGAATCTTGTTTGCAATGTAACAACATATCCTTGGGTATCTTTTCCTCTTCTTCCAGCTCTTCCTGACATTTGCAAAAATTCACTGCTAAATAATAATCTATGCCCATCTTCTGTCCTTTTTGATAAAGAAGAAATAACAGTTGTTCTTGCGGGCATATTTATTCCTGCAGCTAGAGTTTCAGTTGCAAAAACAACTTTTATCAATCCTTGCTGAAATAATTCCTCAACCAATTCTTTCCATGCAGGCAATAATCCAGCATGATGAGATGCAATACCGCGTTTTAAAGCCTCGCATTGAGATTTATCTTTAATTGCTTCTTGATTATTTTTAAGATAAACATCTAATTTTTGGGATATCATATTTGCTTCTGAATAACTTACTAAAGTTAAATCTTTGATATTCTCAATAGCCTTGTCACATCCTCTTCTACTAAAAATAAAATATATAGCTGGCAACATATTTCGTTCAGCTAGTTTCGAGATCACAAAGCCAATTGAGGGAGATTTTGGTTGCATTATCCTACCCACTTTTCCTCTCATTTTCTGACCTTTAGGAGCTCTCCAAATCTTACAGTTTGGGTGAATTCCATTACCCTTATTATTTAAAAGTGGATGGAGGCCTTTAACACTACAAAAAATAAAATCAAGCGGGACTGGTCTCTTATCACTATTAATTAGTACTGTGGGCCCATGAACTTTTTCTATCCAATTTTGCAGCTGATCTGCATTTGCTATTGTTGCTGATAAAGCTATTATTTGAGTTCTAGTAGGGCAATGAATTATAGTTTCTTCCCAAACTGTGCCTCTTTGGGGGTCATTCATGTAATGACATTCATCAAGAATCACAGATTCTAAATTTTCTAAGGGATCATCAAATTCATCAAATTCGCTATAAAGCATGTTCCTAAAAATCTCAGTCGTCATGACTAAAATCGGTGCTTCTCTATTTATGCTTATATCTCCAGTTAAAAGACCAACTTTATTCTCACCATATTGATTAGCAAAATCTCTAAACTTTTGGTTTGATAGGGCCTTTAAAGGTGTTGTATAAAAAACTCTGCTGTCATGAGATAAGCCTCTATATATAGCAAATTCACCTATCAATGTTTTACCAGAACCTGTTGGTGCCGTTAAAACAACAGAATTTCCGCTATTAATAGCTTTTATTGCTTCTAGTTGGAAATCATCTAGCGGAAAGGGGAAATATTCCTCTAAATTAAGCAACAATTGTGATTGAAGAGATGATGAGTTAACTTCTTAATATATGATCTATATAGATATTAATAAACAAAAAATACCTTGCAAACTTTAATAGTAAATCTAAATCATTTTAATTAAATCCACTATATTTTATTTTGCCAAAATGAAAAAAATAAAAATTCCAAAAAATAGAATCCGTAAATTAAAAACATTTTCTTTAGGTAACAAATCATTCGAACTTCTAAGTATAAATTCGCAAAATAAAAAACTTATAGACTTATGCAGTAATGATTATTTTGGATTAAGTAGGGACAAGGATTTAATAAAAGCTGCTTACGAGATAAGCCTGTTAGAAGGTATTGGTTCAGGAAGCTCTAGGTTTATTACAGGTTCAAGACCAATACATAAATTATTAGAAACAGAACTTGCCAAGTGGCTTGATCAAGAGAAAGTATTACTTTTCCCAAGCGGATTTCAAGCAAATATAGCCGCTATCCAGGCTTTAGCAAACAGAAGTAGTATCGTAATAGCAGATAAATTGATCCATAACTCTTTATTGGTTGGAGTTAAAGCTGCTCAAGCAAAACTGGTTCGATTTTCACACAATAATTTAAAAGACTTAGAAGATAAAATTATTAAATCTAACCCCACAAAAAATTCCATTTTAGTCATTGTTGAATCTCTTTATAGCATGGAGGGATCAATTGCTCCGCTTAGAGATATAACCGAAATTTGCAAAAAAAATAGTGTTCAATTACTAGTTGACGAAGCTCATGCAATTGGGATCTTAGGCCCTGAAGGAAGGGGGTTAAGTTTTAATTGCCGTTCGGATATAACTATGATTACTGGAACTTTTGGAAAAGCATTTGGAAGTGGTGGAGCTTTCACAGCTTCCAATGCAGAAATTGGTGAATATCTTATCCAAACAAGTGGTGCATTTAGGTACACAACCGCTCTTGCGCCATCTTTAACTGCTGGGGCGCTACAAGGTTTAAAAAAAATTGTAGAAAATAAAGAATGGGGTAATGATTTGTTATCTTCTGCGAAGATATGGAAAGATGAAATTATTAAAAATTTTAGTTTTCCAGTTCAAGGAGATTCTCACATTTTATCAATTATTCTTGGCCAAGAAGAAAAGGCAATTTATCTACAAAAATATCTCGAAGAAAATGGGTTCTTAGCAATTGCGATAAGACCTCCAACTGTTCCAGTGGGGCAATCAAGAATCAGAATAACAATAAGAAGAAACTTAGATTTCAATCTGCTAAAGAATTTCATTGCAGTATTAAAAGAGTTTAAATGAGACAAATAATTACTCAACATGGGTGGGGACTAAATAAATATTTCTGGGATGATTATAAAGTGGATTTTTTAAATAATAATTGGCATTGGCAAGATAATGAAAGAGGCTATTTTTCGAAAAATAATTATCAAGCAAAATGGATCAAAAGCAACTCAAAAAAAGAAATCAGAATGACTTTATGCCATTCATTTGGTTTTCATTTAATGCAAAAAAAAATTTTAAAAGAAGCAACTCATGTTGTTCTTATAAATGCTTTTAATAATTTTCTTCCTTTAAGTAATAAGAGAAACTTTATCTTGAGATCTCTAAAAAGAATGGAAACAAAAATCATTAAAGATGAAGCTAAGGACATGTTGCAAGAATTTATACATAGATCATTTATGCCAAATGATATGAATAATAGTTTTAAAAAAATCTTTTATAAGAGTTTAGAGAGTTTAAATAAAACTCTTCTTTTAAATGATTTAAAACAACTTTACATCAATAGAGATTTTCCAGAATTTTTAAAAAAAGAATGCAAAATTATTTTTATACAATCAGAAAATGATTTAATTCTTGACAACGAATCAAATAATAACTTTTTAGATTCCTTAAATAAAACAATTCATAGGAAGCCAATTTTAATTAAGTTAGCTCAGCAAGGTCATTGCTTGAATAATTTAAATTTATACGAGATCTTACTTGATAAAATTAATGATTGAAATGGATAGCAAAAAGTGGAATGAGAAAATAAAAAATAATTTCAATGATGCTGCATATCGTTATCTAGATTATTCAAATATTCAGAAATTTTTTGCAAAAAAGATTGTTCAATTTATTAAAGACTTAAATCCCCAAAAAAAAGGTGAATGGATAGATCTAGGATCAGGACCAGGGCTATTAGCAGACGAAATAGAAAAAAAATTTTCTTCCCAAAAAGTATCCAGAATTGATTTCAGCAAGAAAATGCTTCTTAAAAATAAATTACCTAGAAAAAAAATTTTGTGGGATTTGAATAATGATTTACCCCCTGAAATAAATAACTGTTCTCTATTAACATCTAACTTTTGTATACATTGGTTAAACAACCCAGAAAAGACAATAAAAAATTGGTTTAGCAAATTAGAACCTGGAGGTTTTTTAATCATTTCATATCCAACAAAAGATTGTTTTCCTGAATGGAAAGATACTTGTAAAAAAATTGATATTGAATATAGTGGTCTTAATTTCCTTTGCTCTAGAGAATTATTAAAAGATTTCAAATCAACTGAAATACATTATTCAGAACAGTTTAATTATCTTGAGAATTTTGAAGATGTATATAAGCTTTTTAGAAGCATTAAAAATGTGGGGGCACAATCAACAAATTGTAAACGTAAAACAGTTAAAGAGTTAAAGGAAATTCAAAAGTTTTGGCCAAAGAATTATAATAATACAGTAAATCTTTCATGGCAAATTGAGATTCAAATCATTAAGAAATCATGAGTAGTCAGGATAGTATTTTTAAATTTATCATTTGTGGAACAGATACTGATATTGGGAAAACTTTAATAAGCTCTTTTTTCGTTAAAGGATTAAATTCCTTTTATTGGAAGCCTATTCAAAGTGGTATTGAATCGCAAACTGATAGTCATACTGTTGAAAAACTTACACAAGTAAGTAAAGAGAAAATCATCAAAGAAGCTTATATCTTTACAAAACCTCTATCTCCTCATTGGGCTGCTGAAATAGATCAAAAAACTATTAACTTTGACAAGTTGAGATTGCCAAAAGTGCAAGGCTCATTAATCGTAGAAACTGCAGGTGGATTAATGGTTCCAATAACGCGCAATTTTTTGCAAATAGATCAAATAAAACAATGGAATCTTCCGGTAATACTTGTATGTAAGAGCTCACTTGGCACTCTTAACCATACCCTTCTTAGTATTGAGGCCTTAAAACGAAGAAATATTGAAATCATAGGTTTAGTAGTCAATGGCGAAAAACACCTAGATAATCCAAAAACGCTAGTTGATTTTAGTGGTATTCCGTTAATTGCTGAATTTCCTTACATCAAAAAAATGGACTCAAATAATTTAGATATACTATGGAAAGAACTAGACATCAAGAATAAGTTGATCTCACTTTTCAAATCAAAAAAAGTTAAATGAAATCTTTGGATTCAGAATCTCCAAATCAAGCCTGGCATCCAAATATTTGGCCACCCTTTACACAAATAAATACAAGTAAACCACAAATAGAAGTAACTCATGGCAAAGATGCTCTCCTCTTTACTAAAGATCCTAAAAAAGAGCTAATTGACGCAATTAGCAGTTGGTGGGTAACTCTTCATGGTCATAGTAACGAATATATTGCTGATGCAATTTTTAATCAGGCAAAAAATCTTGAGCAAGTTATATTTGCTGATTTTTTACATCCACAGGCAAAAAAATTAGCAGAAAGACTTAGTAGATTAACAAGGCTAGAAAGATTGTTCTTTTCTGATAACGGTTCTACTGCAGTGGAGGTAGCTTTAAAAATTGCCTTCCAATCATGGCAAAATAGAGGAGAGACCAGATCTCAAATAGTAGCTTTTGATGGTGCATATCATGGCGATACATTTGGAGCAATGGCTTTAGGAGAAAGAAATATTTTTAATGAGAATTTCGATAATCTTATGTTTCCAGTTAGGAGAGTTCCATGGCCTTCAACTTGGATTAACGATGAAGAAGTAGAAAATAAAGAAAATGAGGCAATCCAAAAATTAGAAACTCTACTTAAAACTCCTACAGTTGCAGTTATCCTTGAGCCATTAGTTCAAGGAGCAGGAGGGATGAATATGGTTAGACCTCAGTTTATTAAAAAAGTTTCAGAAACTATAAAAAATAATAATTCTTTATTAATTGCAGATGAAGTATTAACTGGTTTTGGAAGATGTGGAAGCCTTTTTGCATTTCAAAAAGCCAACATCATTCCTGAT
Source organism: uncultured Prochlorococcus sp. (assembly GCA_902565305.1). GTDB lineage: Bacteria > Cyanobacteriota > Cyanobacteriia > PCC-6307 > Cyanobiaceae > Prochlorococcus_A. The sequence continues at coordinate 491 of CACFEJ010000028.1, read as the reverse complement.
TTAATAAGTATTTCAAAAGGCTTAACTGGTGGATTTTTACCGATGGGAATAACTTTATGTAAAGAAAAAATTTTTCAATCTTTTATTGATGATTGCCCAAGAAAAACTTTTTGGCATGGACATAGTTTTACTGCTAATCCTTTAGGCTGTGCTGCGGCAAACGCTAGCCTTGATTTATTAGAGAAAGAGCCACAGAAATACCTTTCATTTGAAGAAAAACATTTATCTCATTTAACTAAATTTAAAAATTTACCTCACATAAAAAAGATAAGGGTATCAGGCACAATTGCTGCCTTCGATTTAGATATTGGGAACAAAAAAGGTTATTTCAATAACATTGGGAAAGAAATAAAGATTCTTGCAATGGAGAAAGGTTTATTTATTAGACCCCTCGGGAATGTTATTTACCTCTTGCCTCCTCTCTGTATAACGGATGATCAATTAGAAAAAAGTTACCAGATAATAAAGCAAATATTAGACAATCTGTAGAT
>CACFEJ010000027.1 GCA_902565305.1 uncultured Prochlorococcus sp. | reverse complement strand
AATTATTTATTTAACATGTCTTACACCATCAACAGGTCGATACTCATCTCCAGTTAATTCCTCATATACAATGGCTGGCAATCCTGTATCAAACATTGTTTGCAATGCTTCTTTTAACATAGGATTCCAACCTCCAGTACTAACTTTTCCATGTCTTACAGTCCAGTCCCAAGTCCCTTGAAGATCTCTGGGTAGGCTGCCTTCTCTATCTCTTCGAGCAACTAAGTCTAAGGATTCAACTATACCAACAATAATTGGGTTTTTGCCGTAGGAGGGAGTAAGACTTAATTCAAGCCTCACTGGATCTTCTTTAACCATTTTTAAACGAAACCTCGGAGGCAATTTGAGAGATCTTATTACCGCAGAGACAATTTTTGTTCTTAATTCCAATTTTTTAGTTTAATGTAATTTGATTAATCAGTTGTTGAACCTTTTTCTTCTAATGAAGAGTCGTTGTCATTAGAAAATCTGACTGTTAAAAGCTCCTCTTCTGTTATGTTTCCTGATTTATCTAAAAGTTCTGGATGAATTGTATATTTTTTTTGTTTAAAACTGGAAGTATTGAAACTTTTTCTTTTATTTTCGGATATACCCCATCCATTAGACATTACTTTAAAAGCTTTCCAAACTAAATAGGTTAAGGCCGCAGAATATATGATTGGAAATAGAATAGTCATCGAGCTTATGAATTAGTTTGTTATATGTTTAATATCATAGCCCGAAAAAAAGAAATTTAGCTATTTTAAGTTATTAAATTATTCTCTAGATTCAATTAATATAATTAGCAGTTATATTTAAATAACACTGTTATGGTGTATTAAATTTCTCGAAGAACATAAAAAAATCAAAATTGAAAAGATACATTCAAAAGTTATTACTAATTGCCTCATTAATTCCATTGAGCATCACATATCCTGCAAAAGTCATATCCCAACCATTTGGTAAACCAAAAATTAATGAAGTTAATTTATATTCAAACAAATCTTTCATAACTAAAGCTGTAGAAAGGACAGGTTCAGCTGTGGTGACAATTGATACTCAAAGATATATCAAAAAAAGGAAATTTCCCAGAAATTCTCAACTATTTCTAGACCCATATTTTGAGAGATTTTTTGGATTAGATTTACCTAATGACAATCAACCAAGGATAGAGCAAAGCCAAGGCAGTGGATTTATATTTGCAGATGGACTGATAATGACCAATGCTCATGTGGTGAATGGATCAGATAAAGTGATTGTTGGTTTAACAAATGGCAAAAAATTAGACGCAAAACTTATAGGGCAAGACTTTTTTACTGATTTAGCTGTGCTAAAGATTGATGGGAAAGGACCTTGGCCAAAAGCAAAATTGGGCAATTCGGAAAAGATTAAAGTTGGGGATTGGGCTATAGCAGTTGGAAATCCATTCGGACTGGAAAACACAGTTACCCTCGGTATTATTAGTAACCTAAACAGAAACGTTACTCAATTAGGAATATATGATAAAAAACTTGAATTGATACAAACAGACGCTGCTATTAATCCTGGCAATTCTGGAGGTCCACTATTAAATAGCGAGGGAGAAGTAATTGGTATTAATACGTTAATAAGATCAGGACCAGGAGCGGGTTTGAGTTTCGCTATCCCAATTAATAAAGCTAAGGAAATTGCCTATCAACTTATAAAAAATGGAAAAGTAATACATCCTATGATTGGCATTAGCCTTATAGAAGAAATTACTTCTGAAAGAAAAAATAATATCGTTAAAGTTGGATATGTAGTACCGAACAGTCCAGCTGAAAAGAGTGGAATCATGATAGGGGATATTATAATGAAAGTCGGCAATAAAGATATTCAAGCAGCATCCGACGTTATAGACCAAATAAGTAAAAATGGTATTAATAAACAAGTAATTATATTATTGAAGCGTAGAAATAAATTTATTAAATTGAAAGTAATGCCAACTGATATAACTAATATACAAAATAATTAAAAGATTTAATTGTCATTCTGTTTAAGTATTTCCACACACCTAGAAATACATCTACCGTCCCTTATATCACAATTAATAATGCATTCAAAATAATTCTCAATAGGGTCAGAAGTTTGAAACTGTTTTTCTTGCAATTGATAATTTTTCATATAAATTTTTTAAACTTATTTCTGTATTTTTAAGATTAATCAAGGACGGTAAACTATGTAAAGATAAATGAGTGATCTTACTCAGCCAAATGTAAACTTTATTAAAAGTAATCAAATTGTTTTATGACTTTGAGTTTTTTCTAAAAAATATTCGTAATTACCTTCATATGAAAATAACTTTGAATCTTTAATTTCGATAATTCTATTTGCAACCTTTGAAATAAAATACCGATCATGAGAAATGATTAATAATGACCCTTTATAATTTTTAATTGCTAATTCTAAGTTTTCCTTAGATTGTAAATCTAAATGATTAGTTGGCTCGTCTAAAAGAAGAAAATTACTTGGACTAATAATCATAAGCGCTAATGCTAATCTTGCCTTTTCTCCGCCACTGAGTTGTTTAATATATTTAAAAACAGTTTCATTTTGAAAGCCAAAACCGCCTAAAAATGTTCTTACTTTTTTTTGGGACCATTCTGGAGACTTCTCATATATTAAATCAATAACCCTCTTCTCAAGCGAAAGTGCTTCAGCCTGATTCTGTTCATAATAGCTAGTAATTATATTGTGTTTACCAAGATTAATTTCTCCAATTTCAGGAGATATTTTTTTCATAATAATTTTAAGTAATGTAGATTTACCGCAGCCATTAGGTCCCAATATTGCTATTTTCTCCCCAGAAGAAATTTTTAAATTAACATCTAAAAAAAGAATTTTATCTTCAAAACTATGGGACAAATTTTTGATATTTAGAACTAATTTTCCTGAACGAGGGCACGCAGGAAAATTAAAAACAGGACTTTTTGATTTTGCTATGGGAGCCTCAATTTTAGAAATCTTTTTTAATTGTTTTTCCCTACTCTTTGCTTGTGAACTTCTAGTCGCACTTGCTCTAAATCTATCTATATACCTCTTCTGTAACTCAATTTCTTTTTGTTGTAATTGATATGCCTTATTTTGTAATTCTTCATTTAAAGATTTCTGTTCTACAAAAAAAGAATAGTTTCCATTATATATTTCAGATGTTCCTTTATCTACAAAAATTATTTTTTTACATAATTTATCTAAAAAATATCTATCATGGCTAATTATAATTACTGCAATCTTAAGTGAAGATATATATTCTTCCAGCCAGAAAATAGTATCTAAATCTAAATGATTAGTTGGTTCATCTAATAAAAGCAAATCAGGTTTTTGCAAGATTATTTTTCCAAGCGCAACTTTCATCTGCCATCCACCTGAAAAATTACCAACTAATTTATCTGCATCTTCTATAGAAAAACCTAATTTTGGTAATATTTTTTCTACATCGGATTGCATTTTATAACCTCCTAATCCTTCAAATTTTGATTGATATTTTGCGAGTTGATTTACAAATATTTCGAGTTCATCAGAATGTTTTTTTATATCCAAAGATTTCAATTTATTCTCAATTTCTAAAAGTTTAGTGGCAACAATTTGTATATCTTTAAAAGAACTTTCTAGTTCCTGTCTCACTGAAAAATTCAAATTACAATCAAACTCTTGCTTTAAGTGGGCAATTTTAGGATTTCCCTCTTTGATGATCGTTCCACTTGTTTGCTCTTCCTCTCCTATTAAAATTTTAAATTGAGTTGATTTCCCAGCACCATTAGAACCAACTAAGCCAACTTTTTCTCCTTTCTTTATCTCCCAATTAATATTTTTTAAAACAAGATCTGTAGAATAAATTTTGCTTACACCTTCAAATCTAATCACTGTTTTAAAAATAGAATTTACAAAATCTGTGGCTTATTTACTAAAAAATATTTTGTGGAATAAAATTAAACCATGAAAAGAATAGAACAAATTGTAGTGATTTTCATAGCTGCAGCTCTTGCAATTCCAAGTTACTGGTTTTTTTGGACTTTAGCTGGAGGAGGTGGCTACAACAAAAGAATAAAACCTATTAATAATCCAGATAATTATTCGAAACCTTTTCCTAAAGACCGCCTCGAGCCTTAATTAACCACATTTTAGTTGCCTCATCATCAATAGTACTCAAATATTCAATAACCTCTTCTTTAGTCACAGAAATATTTAACTCGTTGCCAATGTCGCAAATCTTATCTAAGGCTTTTTTGGGATTAGTTAAGGCTGTCATAAACAAACTTTTTTTCTTTTTGGAATCGTTTGCTATTAACTTATAAAGCTTTTCAGCATTACTGGACATGTTTTTAAAGTTTATTTATTAATAGATTATTACTTCAAGCTACATTTTGTTCATTATATTTATTAATAGATAAATCATTATCCGAATCTTTTATTTCTTTTGCAGAGGCATCTGCCATACTTCTTGCATCTAGACATAAAACTTTTCTTAGTTTCGCAAAGTTAGCTGCGTGAGATTTTCTACCATCTTTTTGAGCATAGTACTCAGACTGCTGAAGAATGTGGTGAAGATGAGTTAACAAATATGGACTAATTACAGCTGATACCAAAACATCACTATTTTCATTGTCGTGAGTATCAGAATTAACTAATCTTTTTTTCTTTTTGTCAATTATCGACCTTTTAGGAGAATCCAGTTTTCTTGAATTTTTCATGGGGCAATAAAAACAATTAATTGATAAGGACATAAATTTCCTTACTAATAATATACACAAAGATAGTATCCTTGACTAACTGTGTATACTTATAAGTAACAGTTATCAACTTTGACTCATGGCTACCCGGCAAAACTCAACTAATGGGAAGCCTAAATCTCCCAGAGTTCAAGTAGTTCTACCAGAATTAATATGCGAGCAATTAACTATTTTGGCTAATAATGAATCTAGGACAGTTAGTAATATGGCAAAAGTGTTAATACAAGAGGGGATAAAAAAATACTTTGAGAAGGAGGGTGAATCATTTTTCTCAGAAAATAATTCAAATACCGATAAATTTAGAAACGAACTTGAAAAACAAAGCGTCAGAAGATTAAAAAGAGCTCCTCAAAGGATTAGATACTATAAAAAATCTGATTAAAAAATTTAATTCTGAGGCAATTTCTGTAAATCTGCCGTTTTTCCCATTACTACCAAAATATTTCCTCTTTCTAAGATATATTTTGCTGGAGGATTAACTGTTAACTCTTCAGCGGGTCCTGCTGCAAGAACGTTAACTAAATAATTTTTCCTCAAATTCAAATCTCTCAAAGATCTTCCAATAAATTCCTCTGGCACAGTTATTTCATCTATACCAGTTTGGTTATCGAGTTCCAATCTTTCAATTAGATTTGGTCTAACTAATTCTAAACCTAATCTCTCTCCTTGCATTCTGGATGGAAAGACCACTTTATCTGCACCTACCCTTTTTAACATTTTTTCATGCAAGTCACTGGTAGCTCTTGCTATTACTCTTTTGACTTTGCTGCCTTCACTATCTTTAGCAATAAGTGTCGTAGTTATACTTGCTTCAATAGGCTCACTTATACCTACTACAACAGTATTCATTTCAAGTATTCCAGATTCCTTCATAGATTCCTCATCAGTACAATCTACAACTCTAGCTTCTATAGAAGGTTCTAATTGTCTCAAATCATCAATAGCTTTTTCCGAATAATCTGCAGCCAAAACATCTGCACCATTACTGATAAGTTCTCTACAAACAGCAGTTCCAAATCTTCCAACGCCGACAACTGCAAAAGTGAGAGCTTCTTTTTCTCTCTTTTGAGACCACTGCCACCAATCAGCCATAATAAAATTCAGTCAATCCTAAACATAAAGATCAGCCCTAGGATAGCCAATTCTCTTTTGTCTATCTATTCTACTCTTATAAAGAGCCTGCCAAAGTGCACTTAAAAGCAAAAGGATACCAAGTCTGCCCACAAACATTCCGACAATAAGAATAAATTGGCCGAAATGATTTAATTTTGCAGTTAAACCAATATCAAAACCAACAGTTGCAAATGCAGATATGCAAGTAAACAGAATTTCTAGGAATGTGAAAGATTCCTTTTTAACAAAGGTATTTGTTGTACTTAGCAACATTGCCATTAAAAGAACAAAAAGCAAAGATCCAACTGTGATTCCAACTGCCTTTAAAATAACTTTATCTGAAATTAATCTATTGCTAATAATTACGTCTTTTTGACCTCTTAAGGTTGATCTAGTTGCAGCCATTAGAGCAATAAATGTAGTTGTTTTTATACCTCCACCAGTCCCTCCGGTACTTGCCCCAATAAACATTAAAGTCATTAATAACAATAGACCAGTATCTGATATGGAGTTCAATGAGATTGGGTAATTTGTAAAGCCTGCAGTTCTTGCACTTACTGTTTCAAAGACTGATGACATTAACCGTTCAAAAAAATTCAAATCATTAAAAAATTGACTATTGAGCAATGATTCAGTGATAAATAATCCTAAAGATCCGAATACTATTAGAGACAAACTTGTCCTAATAACTAATCTGGAATGAAGGCTTAATTTTTTATAAGAAAGATTTCTTTTATTACTCCAAATATCATCAATAACCCGCCATCCCAATCCACCCATAACAATAAGAAAAATAAAAACACTATTAACCAAATAATTTGCTCTATAGTCTTGGAGACTATTTGATTTTAAAGAAAATCCTGCATTGTTATATGCTGATATGCTATGAAAAATTGAGGACCATAGTCTTTCCCAATTATTTTGAATATCTACAAATCCAAAAGAATATAAAACAATTGCACCCAAGGATATGATACTAACCGCAGTAATAGCAATGCTTTGAAAAGTTCGACCAATTCCTCCAACTCCAAATTCATCTAGAGTCTTTCCTTTGTCTAATCTAGTTCTTAGCCTTGTCCCCTTTACAACAAACCCTTGTAAAAATGTCGTAATAGCCATTAATCCTAGACCACCTGATAACAGCATAAAAGCTAAGAAAACTTGGCCAAAGAAATTTAAATCAACACCAATATCAATTATGTTTAAGCCAGTAACAGTTATTGCAGAAGTAGATGTAAAAAATGCTTCCCACAAACCAACATTTGAAGATGAACATAATGGTGAACTCAAAATTAAAGTTCCAAGGCAAATAATAAACAAGCCTGTAACAATAGTAAATTGTGGTACTGATAGCTTTTTGTAAGCATCTTTGATCTTGTACACCTTACTTATAAATTTCACGATATTACCCGTAATTTAGAATTATCAATGCTGGAACTGTAAATGACATTATAAGTGTTAATCCAGCTCCATATTTTGCGATATCAAAAAATCTATATCTTCCAGGACCATAAACCATTAAATTTGTTTGATAACCCATTGGAGTCAAGAAAGATTGACTTGCGCCGAACAAAACAAGCATTATTAAAGCGCTTGGTGATATGCCTAAAACATTTGAGAATTGAATAGCAACAGGCAAAATCAAAGCAACCGAAGCAGCATTACTGATAAATTGGGTAAGAATAACTGTCGATACAAAAATTACAACTAGCGCAAAATAAAGAGGCATTCCATTAAGGACAAAGTTTAGATTGACTGCAATTAAATCCGCTAATCCTGTTACTTGTATAGCTACACTAAAGCATGACAAAGATCCCAACAATAAAATGACGTCTAACCTAATTGATTTTTGTATCTCTGCAGGTCTTAAACATCCACAAGCCACCATGGCAATGACTGCTAAAAGGACTGAACCTACTAATGGAATATTAGAAACCGAAGGCAAAACTACCATTCCTATCGCAATTGCAATCGATATAGGTTTTTTTATCAAAAAAGGTAAGTCTTCTTCGAATTGATCTAAAATAAGCAAATCATTACTTGCTTGCAAACCCCTTATTGAATCTAAAGGTGCTTGCAATAATAAAACATCTCCAGCTCTTAAAACAGCTTGACCTAATCTCTCCTGAACAGTTTGTTGACCTCTTCTTAATGCTAAAACTGTCGCATTATGACGCTGCCTAAACCTTAATTCTCTCAAACTTGCACCGGCCAGAGTTGAACCAGCTGGTAATAGGGCTTCAAAGGTCTTAGTACCTTCATCATCTGAGAAAACATTAGCTCCATCGAAAGATGTTTTCTTTTCTCCTAGCAGAATGGTATGTTCCTGCTGCAATCTAAATAAGTCTGCCCTTGTAACGCGGATTATTAATCTATCATCCGGTTCAATCTTTCTATCAGCCAAAGGAGGAAGAATAACTTTTCCATTTCGTTGCAATTCCAGAACATCAACGTCAAATCGTCTTTGCAATCTACTATTTCTGACAGATTGCCCAACTAATTCTGAACTAGAGGGAATAGTAACTTCAGTAAAATATATATTCATATCACCATTTTTAATAAACTCATTATCTCTCCCTCTATCTGGCAAAAGCATGTCAGAAACTAAAATCATATAGGTTGTACCTATAAGCCACACAGGAATTCCTATTGAAGTCAAACTAAATAATTCCAAAGCTCCATAACCTAGTTGTTGACTAATATCACTTACAAGAAGATTTACTGAGCTACCTAATAATGTCAGAGTTCCACCGAGTAAAGTTGCAAAAGAAAGTGGTAGTAAAACTTTTGATGGTGATATATTTCTTCGCTCGCACCAACTTTCAATTAAAGGTAACAAAGATGCTACTACTGGAGTATTAGGTACAATTCCAGATATTGGAGCAATCAAAAAAGCTATTAAAGAAATTAATTTCCTCGGAGTTCTAATACTTTCAGAAGAAATCAATTCTCTTACTCTGTCTAAGGCACCACTTTTAAATAATGCAGAAGAAACTGCAAATAAACCCATAAGGGTAATTAACGAGGGGCTACCAAATCCAGCTAAAGCTTTTTCAGGAGAAACAACCCCAGTAGATATAAATATTCCAACACATAACAAACCAGTCAATTCGGGCGCAATAGTATTTTTAATAAATAAAATTATTGACATTATTAAAACAACTACCGTTATAAACGCATTAAAATTATTACTAACTACTGTAATTAAATTCATATGAAAATTATTTCACTCAATATACCCAAAAACAATATTTCAAAAAAGTTTAATTGGAATAATCTTTTTTAAGAAACTTTTTAAAAATAGATTTTTTTTGGAATATCCATGAAGATGCAGATCTTAAGCTTTCTTTAATATCAGGCAACTTGGAAGCATATATAACTCTTCTTGCCTCAAAAGCCAATTTTCCAGATATAGTAATCCCAAGCCCAGAAATTGAAGCGTCACCTATACCTAAGCTAATCATTTCACCGTTGTCTTGAAATTCAAAGGGTAAAGGATCCTTTCCTTGAATTAAAAGTTCAAAATTATTAGCTAGATGATTTCCTTCCTGCATAGCGACCTGAGCAGTTATGGGTAAATCCTCCATTCCTTCAATAACTGAAATATCACCAATAGCAAAACAGTTTTTATGGTTTTCTATTTGCAAATTATTATTAACTAAAATTCGTCCAAATTTTTTTGTTATTTCATCAGTTTCTAAGTAAGACAAATTAGGTTTAACACCTGCAGTCCAAATCACAATATCTTTATCCAAAGAAGTTATTCCAACCTCACTAGAAATACAAATTTTAGTCTCTGAGACTTCTTTAACTGTGGAATTCAAAAGAAGATTGATTTTTCTTTTTTCTAATGCCTTTTCTGCTTGTTCCCTATTAAAAATTTTGTTTTTATTAAGTATTTCATTTGATTTTTCTATTAAATTAATCTCAAATTGGTCTATAAATATATCTTTAATTTTGCATGCTAACTCTATGCCAGAAGGTCCACCTCCAACTATGAATAACTTCTTATGAAGCGCAGTTTTTTGTGATTTTTTTAAAAAAGATCTTAATTTATTTAGATCGTGAAAATCATTAAAAAAATAACAATTTTCATTTACACCTTTTATTGAAAAACTATTTGGAATAGACCCTGTACAGATAACAAGATATTGATAACTTAATTTTAAATCGTCGCTAAATTCAAGAATATTCTCTTTGAAAGAAATCTTGGTTAAACAATTTTTTAAAAAAGTTATACCTGCATCAGAAAAAATATTTGCAAATTTAGGGGTAGCTTCCCAACTTCTTATTTCTTTACTTAAAACTTCGTACATTAAAGGTTTAAATATAAAGTTAGTTTCAGAATCAACTACAAGAATCGGTAAAGAAGGATTTAGATTCTTCAAATTCAAAGCAAATGTCATGCCTGCAAAACCTGCACCAACTATTACTATTGGTTTTTGTATTGATTTCATTAGCAAAATATTGTTATGCGTAAATGTATTATTAAACTATACGAATAATTTTTAAATTGAGCGAAATAACATTAAACGCATAATCAAATTGAAGAATGATTGAAAACATCCACAAAGAAATTCAACCTAACTTAAGGAAATATAATCAAGCGCTAGTAGATATGAAGCCTCAACAAATGCTTACTTGGGGTTATGAAAAGTTTGATAATCAATTTGCTATCACAACAAGTTTTGGCATACAGTCATCAGTCCTTTTACATATGGTTAATAAATTATGTCTACAAAAAAAAATCAAAATATTTTGGATAGACACAGGTTACCTACCTTCAGAAACATACCATTACGCTGAAAAGCTTATTGATGATTTATCATTAGAAATAGAAGTTCTGCAAAGTGAATTATCTCCAGCAAGAATGGAGGCTAAATACGGAAAACTTTGGGAGACAAATAAAGAGAGTGATTTAGATAAGTATCATGAGTTAAGAAAAATAAAACCTTTAGATAATGGACTAGAAAAATATAATATTTACTGCTGGGCAAGCGGTGTTCGATCAAGTCAAACAGAAAATAGAAACAAAATGAAATTCCTAGACGTAATTCGTCAAAGACTATCCTTAAGACCTTTATTAAATTGGACAAATAAAGATATTTTTTATTACATGGAAGAGAATAACTTACCTGCACATCCACTTTTTATCAAAGGTTATTCTTCCGTAGGCGATTGGCATTCAAGCAGTCCTGATGGTATCGAAACACAAGGTAGAGATACAAGATTTGGGGGGATTAAACAAGAATGTGGAATACATACTAATGATTAAATTGATCATAGAACAATGGTCTCAGATATAAATTTTTTATTAGTAGGCAATAGTAGGCTTCATTGGGCTAAATATTCTAAAAATCAATCTAAATTTTTCCATACCAAAAAAGAGCAAAAAGTTCCCAAAAATATAGATCTTGATCAATTAATTTGGGCTTCTGTAGGAAAACTACCTAATTTTTTGCTCAAAAAAGAAAATGAAATAAAAAATAAAGATATTCAGTTATTAAATCTTCCTAATTATTTTGGAATTGATAGATCTCTTGCTTGTCTTGCAGCACTAAAAATTATTAAAAACCCTTTAAAAAAAGATTTGCTAATTGCAGATTTTGGAACAATATTATCAATAACAAAATTGAATTCAAATGGATCTATTATTGGAGGTCAGCTTATTCCAGGTTTTCTAACACAATTAAAATCAATGGAACAAAATACAAAAAATCTTAAAGTTCCAAAAAAATATGAAATCCCCACAAAAGATTTTCTGATTAATACAGAAGATGCAATTTTAAGAGGAGTAATCAATTCTCTGACTGGTGTTATTAAGAATTCATTTAATCCTTCGAAGGATATCTTGATAACATGTGGAGGAGACTCTCAATTCCTAACAAAATCTCTAGAAAAGAACAAAAAAAATATAATCAATGCTCCTAATTTGGTTATGGAAGAAATGATTATTCACCACTTGACCGCAAAAAATTAGCTTAACCCAAGGTCTGCAATTATATGATCAGCCATTATTGCTGCTTTTACCTTTAAGTAAATTTTTTCGATGTTACCATTAGTATCAATCAAAAAAGTATTTCTCATCATTCCCATATATTCTTTTCCCATGAATTTCTTAAGTCCATAGCTATCGTAATCAGAAGAAACCTTAAATGGTTCAGGATCAGTTAAAAGAATAAAAGGTAAATTAAATTTTTCTATAAACTTCTGATGAGATGACGCATTATCTTTGCTAATACCAAGCACAACAATATTATTTTTTTGGAGTAAATCCCAATTCTCTTTAAAATTACATGCTTCTTTAGTACATCCTGGAGTATTATCTTTTGGATAAAAATATAGTATTATTCTTTTACCTTTAAAATCATTAAGAGAAACTTCTTTCTCAAAAGAATCTTTTAATTTAAATTCTGGTGCTTTGTCGCCAACCTTAAGAGCCATTGAAATTTTTAAATGAGTATGAATATAAAATACCAAAAATTTGGTTTTATGAGATTAAAGGTGTGCAAGATGTTGCAACGCTAGAAGAAATTAAAACTGCAAAAAATCTATCAAGTTCAAGATCAAAGATCTTTTTAGAAACAAGAGCTTACTTACGACAATCACTTTCAACACTTTTTAATTTAGACCCCCTAGAAATTCCAATTAATGCTCATCCTGGAGAACCTCCAGGTTTACCCTCAGGCATGGGGAATATAAGTTTAAGTCATTGTAAAGATGCCATTACTATAGTCTGGCATAAAGCTAAAATAGGGATTGATATTGAAAGAACAGATAGAGATTTTAACTATTTAAAATTTGCAGAAAAATATTTTTTTCATACCAATAAATCAATCCATAATAATTATTTGACAAAAAATATGATATTAAATCAATGGTGTGCTGTTGAAGCGGCTATAAAATGGGATCATGGAAAATTAGCTAAAGACATTAAACATTGGCAATTTTATGAAAAGCCAAAAAAGTTAATTCATAAGAATAAAAACATACACTTAAATTATTCACAGATTAACTTCCATAATTGGACTATCGCTTTAGCCTACGAAGAAAAAACTTCTTTTAATCCTGAGATCATTTGTTGTTCGAAAAATTTCTAATTTTCTTTTCTTCTAAGCATTTCTTCATATTGCGTTTTTTCCCATCCATTATTATTTGGTTCCCATATTTTTAAACCTCTTAAAGATTTAGGAAGATAATCTTGTACGACCCACTTACCAGGATAATTATGAGGATTGACATAACTATTAGAATTATTTTTTAAATGAAGAGGAACATCAAAAGCATTGGTAGATTTGATTGTTTCAATTGCTTTAAAAATACTTTTCGTACTATTACTTTTTGGAGAAATAGCTAAATATAAAGAAGCCTGTGTTAAAAAATATAATCCTTCTGGAAAACCAACTCTATCAAAAGCATCACAACAGGATTGTACAACCACTATGGCATTAGGATCAGCTATTCCAATATCTTCACTGGCAGATATAAGTAGTCTTCTAAAAATAAAATTGG
>CACFEJ010000026.1 GCA_902565305.1 uncultured Prochlorococcus sp. | reverse complement strand
ATTTAATATTGCAGAAATCAAATCCTGGAGAATCTAGCAGCTCTAAACTACTGAGTGTTTGATCTTTAAGAATCCATGTTTCCGATTGTATTTCTTTTGTGGTCCCATTAATAATATCTGTTTTGAATATGTCTTTTTTTAATAAAGAATTTAAAACAGAAGATTTTCCTACACCTGATTTACCATATGCGCCAATTCTTAATTTTTTTTCTTTGAGTCTTAAAAGTTGTTGATTAAAAGAAATTATTTCTTTATTAAGAAAACTTTTTTCATAATTGGTAAGATCAATAGTCTCCCACCATTTTTTTAACAGTAAATAATTTTCTTTAATTTTTAAATGTTTCATGATTTATTTTTCCACCAACCTGCTAATACAGATAACACAGCTTCTGCACCAATAATTCCCACGAATCCCCCGAATTCATCTACTACTACTTTCACTCCTTTATGATTCTTGTCAAATTTAGTTAATAATTGATCTGCTTTAATCATTTCGGGAATGTAGTCCACAGGTTCGCAAATTTCTGATAATAATTTTTTATTTTCCCCATTAATTAACTCAACCAACATTTTCTCACGCTTTACTACCCCTTGTATTTTGTCAACTTTATCTCCCAAGATAACCCACCATGGAGAGCTGTCAGACATAATGAGTTTTGAAATTTCATCAAGATTTGATGACCCATCAAGACAGGGTGCCGATACCCTAGGGGTCATTAAGTCTTTTGCTTTTAAGTCATTTAATTGAAAAACCTTAAATATCATTGCTGCCTCATCAGCCTCTATCAAACCTTTCTGACTTCCGATTTTTGCCATCTGTCTAATTTCTTCTTCATCAGTTAAAATTTCGTTTTCTGCTGTAATAACTGGAAATATCTGTTCAATTAATATTATGAATGGCCTCATTAAAGTATTTAATATTCGCAAGATAGGAACAGATAATAGTGCTATTTGAACTGAAAATCTTGTGCCAAGAGCTTTTGGTAGTACTTCTCCTACTAAAACAACAAGTATGTAAAAAGCTACTGAAAAAAGGGTTAAACCAAAACTACTATTAATTACCAATGCTCCGTACACTCCTAAGATAAGACTGCCAATTATATTAAATCCATTATTAGTGATAGTAATTACAGTTAGTGTCCGTCCAAGATGTTTTCTAAGTTTTAGAAGTTGATTTGCAGAACTTTTTGGTTTTTGCTTAGAGGCTATCTCTAGAATTCGAATTGAATTTACAGCTAAAAAAGCAGCTTCTACTCCCGAACAACATGCTGACCCAATTAAAATAATAAGTATGAGAACAACTAATCCGTAAACATTTGGTTCCATTAAAATAGATTAGGTACTAAATCTGTATTAATTCATTCTTCCATTTTTTTTTAAACACGCCAATACAAAATCTATGTTTAAACCTGAAAATAAAGTTTTTGAAGAAAGGAGAGAAATCTTCTTCGATAAATTAAATGGAAAAGCTGCTATTATCCCAGGTGCTAATCTCGTAAAGCATCATGCTGATTGTGAATATCCTTTTAGACAAGATAGTAATTTTTGGTATTTAACCGGTTTCGATGAGCCAGATGCAATCGCTCTTTTTTTATCGCATAAGCCAAAGGGAGAGAGATTTATTATGTTTGTTGCTCCTAAAGATGTTATCAGCGAAGTCTGGCATGGCTTTAGATGGGGTTTAGAAGGCGCTGAAAAAGAGTTTAATGCTGATAAGGCTCATTCAATAAACGAATTAAAAGATTTACTCCCAGCCTATATAGATGGTTCTGATGAACTTGTTTTTTCTATTGGCAAGCATCCATCAGTTGAGAAAATAATACTGGAAATTTTCTCAAAACAACTTGAAAATCGCTCAAGATTAGGTATTGGTGGAAATTCTATAAAATCTCCAGAAATTTATTTAAATGAGATGAGATTAATTAAAAGTGAATTTGAAATTATGAGAATGAGAGAGGCTATACAAATCTCAGCCGAGGCTCATGAATTAGTTAGAGAATCTATCTCATCAAAGAAAAATGAAAGACAAATTCAGGGTATTCTAGAGGGATTCTTTCTGGAAAAAGGGGCTAGAGGGCCAGCTTATAACTCTATTGTTGCATCAGGAGATAATGCCTGTATTTTACATTACACTTCAAATAACTCACCCTTGAAGAAGGAAGATTTATTGTTGGTGGATGCTGGCTGCTCACTTATTGATTATTACAATGGAGACATAACAAGAACTATTCCAATAGGTGGTAAATTTTCTAATGAGCAAAAAGTTATTTATGAAATTGTATTGAGTGCGCAGAAAAATGCAATTAAAAGCGCTGTAAAGGGATCTAATTCTAGTGCTGTTCATAATGTTGCCTTAACAATTCTTATAGAAGGACTGAAAGAAATTGGTTTATTGTCGGGCAGTACTGAGAACATAATTGAGAATCAATCTTATAAACATCTTTACATGCATAGAACTGGACATTGGCTAGGCTTAGATGTTCATGATGTTGGAGCATACAGAATGGGGGACTATGAAGTGCCATTACAGAATGGAATGATTCTTACAGTAGAACCTGGTATCTACATAAGTGATAGGATCCCAGTCCCTGAGGGACAACCCCCCATAGATGAAAAGTGGAAAGGCATAGGGATAAGAATAGAAGATGATGTCTTGGTTACAGATACAAACCCAGAAGTTTTAAGTATTGCGGCACTAAAAGAAATTTCTGATTTAGAATTTTGAAATTTGACTTATCAAGTTAATAGATTTATTTTTTATTATGTTTAAAGATAAAAAAATGAAAAAGTCTGATTCATATGATTCGAAACTCTCTCAAGCCAGAGGCTTAGCTAGTCAGCTTGGCATGTTCGCAGAAGAAAACGATATCCCCAAAGATCTGTGGGATTCATTGGAAGCCACTATTTATGATTTTTATGAAGTATCTCATGATAGATGAAAATCCTTTTAAGAAGTTATCAATAACTAAAATCAAGAAATTTTGAATAAATCAATCAAAATGTGTCCATAAACTGATAAATTATTTATTGAACATAAATAAGTGAATGACCTCATCAGATAAGTTAAATCAAATTTCAAAAGAAAAAAAGGAAAAAAACAGTGATGCACCAAGCTCTAATTATTCTTCTCCTAATTCAGGCATGATGGGTGCCACAGCTGTATTGGCAGCTGCCACAATTGATGAAGATGGGGTACCTACTGGTTATACTCCTAAACCTGATGAAGGAAGGTTCATAATTAAAGTATTGTGGTTACCTGATAATGTTGCTTTGGCAGTGGATCAAATAGTAGGTGGAGGCCCAAGCCCTCTTACCGCTTATTATTTTTGGCCAAGAGATGATGCTTGGGAAAAATTAAAAAGTGAACTTGAGAATAAAGGTTGGATAACAGATAACGAGAGAGTAGAGATATTGAATAAAGCTACTGAAGTGATAAATTATTGGCAAGAAGAAGGTAAAACAAAAAAATTAGAAGAAGCCAAATTAAAGTTTCCCGAAGTAACTTTTTGCGGAACCGCTTAAGTATTAGTTCTTTGCAGCTTGAATCCTAGCCTGAGCCTTTGAAACCTCTTTCAAGGCTTTAATTTTTTCTGGATTTTTTTCATTTTCAGAAAATTTGCTAATTGCTAATTTTGCTTCTTTAAGATCTTGTTCAGCATTTTGAACATTAATTTCAGAACCAATTTCAGCATTATTTACTAAAACTATAACTTCATCTGATTCTATTTCTGCGAAGCCTCCCATAAGAGCTATTGATTTCCACTGGGAATTCATTCTTAGCCTTAAAACGCCAATATCTATAGCAGTAACTAAAGAGATGTGTCCTGGTAGTATGCCAAGTTGACCAGTTGTACTAGGAAGGATTACTTCTTCAGCTTCGCCTTGATAAACATTTTTATTAGGAGCTAAAACTTTTAGAGAAATTGCCATTAATTTAAGATTATTGAAGGTTAAATATATAAATATTTAAATATTTATTTTTCTGATTTTATTTTTTCAGCTTTTGCTTTAACTTCATCAATATTACCAACTAAGTAAAATGCCTGCTCTGGTAAATCATCCAATTCACCTGATAAAATCATATTGAAACCAGCAATGGTATCTTCTAATTTTACGTATTTTCCAGACATTCCTGTAAATATTTCTGCTACAAAGAAAGGTTGTGAGAGGAATTTTTCAATTTTTCTGGCCCTGTCGACTGTTAATCGATCTTCTTCAGAAAGCTCATCTAAACCAAGAATTGCGATAATGTCTTGAAGTTCTTTGTACCTTTGTAAAGTTGATTGGACTGCTCTGGCTGTTTTGTAATGCTCATCGCCAACAACTGATGGTTGTAACATAGTGCTTGTTGAGTCTAATGGATCAACTGCGGGATAAATTCCCTTAGCCGCAAGAGCTCTAGCAAGCACGGTAGTAGCATCTAGATGGGCAAAGGTTGTAGCTGGAGCAGGGTCTGTCAAGTCATCAGCAGGAACGTAAACAGCCTGGATAGATGTAATTGACCCTTCTAATGTAGATGTAATTCTTTCTTGCAATTCACCAACATCAGTTCCTAGAGTCGGTTGGTATCCAACAGCTGAAGGCATCCTTCCTAGTAATGCAGATACTTCTGAACCAGCTTGAACAAATCTAAAAATGTTATCAACAAAAAGTAGGACATCTTGTTTATTCACATCTCTAAAATGTTCGGCCATTGTAAGTGCTGATAAGCCTACTCTCATTCTTGCACCAGGTGGCTCATTCATCTGTCCAAAACATAAGGCAACTTTTGATTGAGTTAAATCATCTGCATTGATAACTCCCGATTCTTTAAATTCTTCATATAAATCGTTCCCTTCTCTAGTTCTTTCCCCTACGCCGCCAAAAACAGAAACTCCACCATGCTCCTTTGCAATATTATTAATTAATTCTTGAATAAGAACTGTCTTCCCAACACCAGCACCTCCGAATAATCCAACTTTGCCTCCCTGTCTGTAAGGAGCCAAAAGATCAATAACTTTAATACCGGTTTCAAAAACTTTTGGCTTAGTTTCTAGGTCAGTTAACTTTGGCGCAGCTCTATGAATTGGGGCAGTATCTTTAGTATTCACTGGACCTTGTTCATCTACTGGTTCTCCTAAAACATTAAATATTCTTCCTAAAGTTGCTTCTCCTACAGGTACAGATATTGGTGCTCCTGTGTCAATTGCCTCCATGCCTCTTACAAGGCCGTCTGTGCCACTCATCGCCACTGCTCTTACTCTATGGTCACCTAAGAGCTGTTGGACTTCTGCAGTGAGTGCTATGTCTTGTCCAGCTGGATTTTTAGCTTCAATTCTTAAAGCATTTAATATTTTGGGCAATTTCCCAGCTGGAAATTCTACATCTAGAACTGGACCAATTACCTGACGAACTACGCCTTTTGTTTGTGAAGAAGTTGATGGAGTTGCTACCATTTTTTATTGATTGGTGATAAATAGCTGATTTAAACAGCTCATAATCCGAAAATACTACCACCTAATGGGTAGATTCGTTAAATGGGTTCGGCCACCCGCACAGTTTAAGTATGGTTTAATTGCCGCTTTGCAGATTATGTTGTTGATGATACGGATGGAGAATTTCTCTTTCCATTTTTATGACGCAAAGCGTCTCAATCATGATCCTCCATTAATCTATGGCAGCTGTTTCACTTACAGTCTCTACAGTAAAACCACTGGGAGATAGAATATTTATTAAAGTTTCCGCATCTGAGGAAAAAACTGCTGGGGGCATCCTTTTGCCTGATTCAGCTAAAGAAAAACCACAGGTTGGAGAAGTTGCTCAGGTGGGCCCTGGCAAACTTAATGACGATGGTTCTCGACAAACTCCAGAAGTGAGTATTGGCGATAAAGTTTTGTACAGCAAATATGCTGGCACAGACATTAAATTGGGAGGGGATGAATATGTCTTGCTCTCAGAAAAGGATATTTTAGCTGTAGTAAGCTAAAATATTTGTTTCAAAAATTATTAAAACTTATTATTAAATCACTGCCTAAACATGGCTAAAAGAATTATTTACAATGAGCAAGCTCGTAGAGCGCTCGAGAGAGGAATTGATATCCTTGCTGAGTCTGTGGCTGTAACGCTTGGACCAAAAGGAAGAAATGTTGTACTAGAGAAAAAATTTGGTGCTCCACAAATCATCAATGATGGTGTCACAATCGCTAAAGAAATCGAATTAGAGGACCACATTGAAAACACAGGAGTTGCCCTAATCAGACAAGCTGCTTCAAAAACTAATGATGCAGCTGGAGATGGCACCACAACAGCCACTGTTTTAGCTCATGCGATGGTTAAAGCAGGTTTGAGAAACGTTGCTGCAGGAGCTAATGCAATTACCTTGAAAAAAGGAATTGACAAAGCGACTGAATTTCTAGTTGGTAAAATTCAAGAGAATTCCAAACCTATTAGCGACAGCAATGCTATAGCTCAATGTGGAACTATTGCTGCTGGAAATGATGAAGAAGTTGGTCAAATGATTGCCAATGCTATGGATAAAGTTGGTAAAGAAGGTGTCATCTCCTTAGAAGAGGGAAAATCAATGACTACTGAATTAGAAGTTACCGAGGGGATGCGCTTTGATAAAGGTTATATCTCACCTTACTTCGCAACAGACACAGAAAGAATGGAGGCTGTTTTAGATGAACCATATATCCTTCTGACTGATAAAAAAATTGCCTTAGTGCAAGATTTAGTTCCCGTTTTGGAACAAATAGCTAAAACTGGTAAACCACTAGTCATTATTGCAGAAGATATTGAAAAAGAGGCTTTAGCAACTCTTGTTGTCAATAGATTACGAGGCGTTTTAAATGTTGCTGCAGTAAAAGCTCCTGGATTTGGCGATAGAAGAAAAGCAATGCTTGAAGATATGGCCGTTTTAACTAATGGACAACTTATTACTGAAGATGCAGGCTTGAAATTAGAGAATGCTACCTTAGATATGCTTGGAACTGGTAGAAGAATAACTATCAATAAAGAAACTACAACTATTGTAGCTGAAGGTAATGAGCAAGCAGTCAAAGCTAGATGCGATCAAATTAAGAAGCAAATGGATGAAACAGATTCCTCATACGATAAAGAAAAGCTTCAAGAACGTCTGGCTAAATTAGCTGGAGGTGTAGCAGTGATTAAGGTTGGGGCTGCTACTGAAACTGAGATGAAGGATAAAAAGCTTCGTCTTGAAGATGCTATTAATGCAACAAAAGCAGCTGTTGAAGAAGGAATTGTACCCGGAGGAGGGACAACTCTCGCTCATTTATCCCCTATTCTAAAAGAATGGGCTGATAAAAATTTAGAAGGAGAGGAATTAATTGGAGCTAACATTGTTGAAGCTTCACTTACTGCTCCGCTAATGCGAATTGCTGAGAATGCAGGTTCTAATGGAGCTGTGATTGCAGAAAATGTAAAAACCAAACCATTTAATGATGGATTCAATGCTGCTTCTGGAGAATATGTAGATATGTCTTCTGCTGGTATAGTTGATCCTGCAAAAGTCACACGTTCAGGATTACAAAATGCATCCTCAATAGCAGGAATGGTTTTAACCACTGAATGCATAGTTGCAGATTTACCTGAGAAAAAAGATTCAGCTGCTCCAGCAGGCGCTCCTGGTATGGGCGGCGACTTTGATTATTAACTAAACAATAGTTTTTAATAAATTTTAAAAGGGACCATTCAAAATGGTCCCTTTTTTTTAACTTTTATGAAATCCAACCAGCGCTAAGAATAATTGCAAGAGACAAAAATATCACTAAGAAAGTCCAAGTTATTTTGTTTAGAGAGGCTTCTGCACTACTCGCGCTGTTGAACATAGAGCTTCCACTGGCGGCTATTCCACCCATTCCATCACCTTTGGGGCTATGAAGTAAAACTAAGAGAATGAGAAGAACTCCAGAAAATACCCAAATCCAACTAATAATTTGAATCATTGCTTAAAAAAATTTTATTAACTTTAAACATGTTGAACAACCTTATTATAACCCTTTAATTCAATTTCTTGAATGAGCGATTTGCCTGTCATTTCTCTTGGAATTGGGAGATTTAATAATTGCAATAAAGTTGGAGCAATATCTGCTAAGCCCGCGTTTTCTCTTAAATTAATTTCATTTCCCATATTTGGTATTTTTCTTTTTTCACCTTCAATCAAAATTAATGGAACTTTATTTATTGTGTGTGCTGTCCAAGGTTCTCCTTCAGATCCTTTCATGACCTCTGCGTTACCATGATCGGCTGTAATAACAATGCTTCCGCCCATTTCTCCAGTAGCATTAACTATTTGACCTACACATTTATCTACTTTTTCTATAGCTTTAATTGTTGCATCCATATTTCCTGTATGACCAACCATATCAGGATTAGCAAAATTGATTACAACAAAGGCATAATTCCCGCTTTTAATTGCTTTAGAGCAACTAATAGTTAATTCCTCCGCAGACATTTCGGGTTCCATATCATAAGTTGCGACTCTTGGAGATGGAATTAAATGTCTCTCTTCTCCAGGTAGAGGTATTTCAACTCCTCCATTGAAAAAGTATGTTACGTGAGGATATTTTTCAGTTTCCGCGGTTCTGTATTGTTTAAGTCCGTTTTCTGACACTATTTGGCCTATAAAATTATTGAGTGATTCAGGAGGAAATGCAACTTTTACGGGAAAGTTAGGATCATATTGAGTAAAAGTAACAAAATCTAGATTTGGAAAATTTTTTCTTTCAAATTCTGAGAATTCTTTGATCGAAAGGGATTTGACTATTTGTCTTGCTCTGTCTGGACGAAAGTTAAAGCAAATTAGACTATCCCCATCTTTAAGATAGTTTTCAGACATTCGTACAGGCTCTATAAATTCATCGGTTATGTTTTTGGCATAACTTTTTTCTATATAATCTTTAGGAGAAATATTTGTTATTTGAATATCTGGATCAGTCAAATTAGAGTATGCTTTTTCTGTTCTATCCCATAAAAGATTTCTATCCATTATCCAGTATCTTCCGCATATGGAAGCTATTTCACCTACGTTAAATTTTTTTATACATAACTCTATTTGATTTAGATATTTCGAGGCACTTTTTGCAGGAGTGTCTCTTCCATCAGTAATAATATGGATAGCGACTTTTTTAATTTTATTATCAGCTGCCCATTTAATTAAACCTAATAAATGATCGATATGACTATGAACTCCTCCATCGGAACATAAACCCGTGATATGCAAAGTAGAATTATTCTTGTTTAATGAATCAGCTATTTCTTTTAACTCATTTACTAAGCCTAATTGATTATTTTTTACAATATTTGAAATCCTTACAAGTTCTTGTTGTATTATTCTTCCCGAGCCAATAGTAAGATGCCCTACCTCTGAATTGCCCATTTGACCATCTGGGAGGCCTACATCAGATCCACTAGCATTTATAAGGGTGTGGGGGTAGGCATGCCACAATGAGTCCATGATTGGTGTACTGGCACTTTTTATAGCATTATCTGATTTTTCTTTTCGATATCCCCATCCATCTAGTATTGCAAGAACTACAGGGCTCTGAGGAACACTTAATCTTTTTATATTTTTGCTGCTAATCTTTGACATATTTAGATCAAATTCATTGTTAACTGATCCAACCTTAAATTTAGCTTCAAACGTTACTCTTTAACAATTTATATTTAACATAGTTAGCTTTTGCTAATTTATGAAAATATTAGATTAATTTTATTTCTTGATAAATTATGTCCAAGAAGACAAAAAAGATCGTAATACTTACTGAAGTTGAGCTTAGAAAAACTATTTCGCGTTTAACTTGCGAAATTATCGAGAAAGTAAAAAAACTGGATAACCTTCTATTGGTTGGTATCCCGACTAGAGGAATTGAGCTGACCGAAGTGATAGAAAAGGAATTATTCTCTAGAACAGGTTTAAGAGTTAGAAAAGGAACAGTTGATCCAACTTTTTATAGAGATGACCAAAATAGAGTAGGAACTCGCCTAATACAAGCTGCAGATATTCCAACTCCTATTGAGAAACAAGAAATTCTTTTAATAGATGATGTAATTTACACAGGTAGAACAATAAGAGCTGCAATGGATGCTTTGTATTCATGGGGCAGACCTCAAAGAGTGATGTTATTAGTAATGGTAGATAGAGGTCATAGAGAATTACCTATTCAACCAGATTTTTGCGGTAAAAAAGTGCCAACTAGTAAAATTGAAAGTATTAGTTTACGTTTAAATAATGTTGATAATGAAGAAGGAGTTTTTCTTGAATAGCTATCTTTTAGAAAATATTTCCTAAATTATATTCTCCAATAAATACATCTTTAATATCGAAACACTTAACTGATAAATCAGCATTTTTCGTAATTTTAAAAAAAAGTTTTAAAGTGTCTTCTCCAATATTAGATTTATTTTTTAATACAATTTTAAGTGAATTGTTTTTGCCCCATTTTATAATTTCTTCTTCATTTTGAACCTCTGATAACTTTGGTAATCCATTTTCAAAAATAACATCATACGCTCTTTCTTTTTGTGTCTCTCCAATGATTATTTCGAATATTTTCTGATTCTTTTTACTAGCTTGAAGGATCATTTTAAAGGGTTTTTCTGTTGGCCATGTTTGACCTTTGCAAAAAATAGGATGCCAAAAGTGTTTTTGCTCTCTTTTATTAAATAATCTTATAGACAATCCTTTGCTTAATATGTCTTTAATTTTTACCCCTGGTGTCATTGCTAAAGCTCCCAAAGCTATTGATTCAATAGGTGGCGGCGACTTTATTTGAATTTTAGGAATTTTTGTTGTTATCCATTCTTTGATCAATGGTATTTGAGTTCCTCCACCAACTAAAACAATTGCATTTAAGTCTTCAACGGTACAAAATTTACCTCTTGCTTGATTTAATAAATCTTTTAGTAAAGAGTTAAGGTGATTAAGAAGATTATTGGCAATGAGTATTTTCTCAAATATTTCTTTACTTAGGTAAAATTCATTTTCTTTATTTTCTTCAGTGGATAATTTTATTGGATATTTATTTTCGTATTTGATTACAGATGAGCTGAGTTTACATTTTATTTTTTCTGCCTTTGAAAGATTATTAATATTATTATTACCCGGAATAAAATAGTCAACTATCCATTGATCAATATCTTTCCCACCAATTTTTGAGCCTGTTTTTCCAATTATTTCAGCACACCTTATTTTTTGTTTTGAAATTGAGCTTACATTATTACCTCTAAATTTTAATAGTTCAGCTATTGGAGCAGATTTTCCTTCTCCTCCTTCTATTTTGACTATATTCATATCGACTGTACTTCCTCCAATATCCAATGTCATAATTTTTGAGCCAAAAGGTACATTTATTCCTAAACTTGCTGCAGTGGGCTCATCAACAAGAGCTATTTCATCTACAGATATTCCCTCGCAAAGGTTAACTAACCACTCTCTATACCCCTTATATGTATCTATAGGGGCAGTTAAAACAAGTCTTTTGATCTCATACTTGTGGGGAATGTTTGCCCACAAAATTTTAAAAAATTTTTCGCCACACTCATTTGGGGTTAAGATATTTTTTGGGTTAATTTTTTCAATAGAATTTCCAATTAATCTTTTAAAGTTCGAATGAAAAAATAAATCAGAATTTGAGTTATCCCTCATTTTAAGAGCACTAATACCAATTTTTGTAATATTTGAGGGTTCTTCGAACCAAACTGCTGAAGGAATAACTCCTGGAGATGATGTAATGTTCGGTATTTCAACTAAAACAGAATTTATATCTTTTTGATCTTGAAAAGCTATAACAGTATTAGTGTTCCCTAAATCAATAGCAAGTGTTCCAGATAAACTTTCTTCCATATGAAATTATTTAAATCAATTAAGTTCTTTTTGTAATTTATGTTTTGAAACGGTCGAATAAACTGTAAAATACATTTTATAGTAAAAATTTTTTTTAATGAACATATCTAATAATGCAGGAATTGATTCTAATGATCTTGCAAAGAGAGGTGAGAGCTTGATAAGAAAATCAACTAATAGATATTTAACGACAGTGAAAATTGCTTTCAGAGCAAAACAAAGACGTTTTGATGATTTTGATGGCTTATTAGAAGAATCAACTATTAAACCCGTTCAAAGGTCAATTATTGAACTAAGTGATGAGCAAGATCAACCAGATTTACTTCCAGGCTAATTTTGGTAAAAGACCAAAAAAGATGGAGATTACTTAAAGATTTAAAAAAAGGCAAATTTTGCTTCTTGATTGGTGTAGACAATTGGTCAATCGAGTTACAAAAAAGTGAATTCAATTCACTGTACCTTCTACTCTTAAGAATTAATGAACAACTATTAGTTATCAAAGATGAACTTATGGATGAAGAATTTATTACTTTAGAATTAGAACAACTACCTTGGTATATCCAGTTAGAGGGAAAAAAAAATGAATGGAGTTTAAGGTTTGTTTTTGAAAGTCAAGACCAAACTAGATCCTTTGAAATGTATTGGCCGATACCAATAGCACAAAATTTATTTTATGAAATAAAAAACATGTGGGAATCAATGGATTAAAAGATAAATAAAATTGGAAATTTTAGAAAAAATTTCCCCTTCCCAAAAAAATTTTTTCACAACTTTTCCACAGTATTTTTTAAAAAAATATCTGATGATCTAAAGCATGTGGAAAACTTCTGATTTTATATAAATCTTTATATTTAAGTAAGATTTAAATTTACAAAATTTATTTCTATGACTACCCTATTTATGACTGAATTCTCATTATTCTATAACCTGAGACTGTCTCTTAATAATGCTTGTTGACGATTCAGTAATTTTGGAGAAAACTACATCTTGTAGATTTAAATTTCAATAAAGTTTTTCAATATGCAAGAATTAAATTACGACGAAAACTCAAAAGTATTAAATCATAAAGATGATGTAATAAGTTTCAAATGTGAACTTCAAGAAAATCTTCAAAAGGCTATGAAAGAATTTGTTGAGGATCATCCTAACTGGGATCAATACAGAATACTACAAGCCGCTATAGCAGGATTTTTGATGCAAAAAGGATTTCAAAATAGGGATTTAACGAGACTTTATATTGGCAATATGTTTTCAATGAATTTTAAGGATTAAAAATTTTTTATATTTTATCTAGTAGTATTTTTGCAATATCATTTCTGACAGGTAATATAGATAACCTATTTCCTTTTTTTACGACTAATAACTCATCCTCATTAAATAAAATCTTTAATTCAGGTAAACTTAAAATCTTATCTGATTTATATTTATATTCTACTTTTACACAATCCCATCTAGGATTATCAGGTTTCGATTTTGGATCAAAATATTTTGAATTTTTATCAAATTGAGTAGGATCAACAATATTCAGATCTATTACCTCCATAAGTCCCACAATACCTGGGGGTTTACAATTCGAATGATAGAAAAATATTTTATCTCCTTTATTCATTTTTCTCATAAAATTTCGAGCCTGATAATTTCTTATTCCATCCCATAAAGTTACACCGTCATTTTTTAAAGTATCTATGCTGTAAGCATCAGGCTCACTTTTCATTAGCCAGTAGTTTATTTCAGTCATAGCAATCAGTTAGAAG
>CACFEJ010000025.1 GCA_902565305.1 uncultured Prochlorococcus sp. | reverse complement strand
TCCTTTATTAGATATTGAGTCCGAGTCCCCCCTAATAACAACTAAATCACCACATATAGGTTGCATAGCTGGAGTATCACTTAATGGACAGTAAGCGGATACAAAAGTTTTGATATCTGAATTTTTATTTAATGTTGGCGCAAGAGTTATTAATCTTCTTGGATTCAATGTACTTATTGTTGATTCAAAAAATTGTCCTCTAAAATCTTCAAAGTCTTTATTAGATAAATTTTCCTTCAACAAATTCAATAATTCTTCACTATTAAGTGAAGTAGTGATGGGAAGTCCTTGATCTAATATAAATTTTTTAGCAACTTTAATTATCTCTTGGCTTAAATTTCCAGTAATTGGTCCATTTACTAATCCTTTTTGAACTAAACATTGTTCTAGCCAAGCAGGTTGCCAGACCATTAATGTAAAAGTATTAGCTCCACTATTATCTTTATCTTCTGAAATCCATAATTTTTTAAGGTAATTAGAAATTTCCTGATAAGGCAGCTCTAAAGGGGTTTGTAGTGTTAGTTGAGGTTTCATTTTTAAGATCTACGCCAGAAAATATTATCTTTTGAAATTAATTGATCAGACTCGGGAGGTCCCCATGTCATAGATTCATAATTATAAATAGGTAACTTCCAAGGAGAATTATCCATCAATTCTATTAATGGCGTGTAAAGTTTCCATGCTGCCTCTACTTCATCACTTCTAGTAAATAAGGTTGGGTCAGAAAGCATTGCATCAGCTAATAATCTTACATAGCCTTCATCTGATGGTTCTCCAAATGATTCATCATAAGAAAATTCCATCTCAACAGGTCTTGATTTCATTCCAGAGCCAGGAGATTTTACCTCAAATTTGAAAGTAGCACCTTCATTTGGCTGAATTCTAAGGATAAGTTGATTTGGAGCAGGATTTATTATTGTGGATTCAAATAAGTGAACAGGAACGTCTTTAAAAGTCAAGACTATTTCTCCAAGTCTTTTAGGTAGTCTTTTACCTGTTCTCAAATAAAATGGAACGCCTTGCCAACGCCAGTTATCAACGAAAACTTTTGTAGCAATATAAGTTTCTGTTGTGCTACTACGATTAACACCATCTTCCTGCCTATATCCTTTGAGTCGATTTGAAATATTTCCTCCCTCTCCATATTGACCTCTTATGCAACAATTCCACGGTTCATTTTCGTCAGCAAGTTTTGAAGCTTGGAGAACCTTAGCTTTTTCATTTCTTATTGCTTCTGGTTCAAACTTTCCAGGAGGTTCCATAGCAGTAACAGCAAGCATTTGCGTCATATGATTTTGCAGCATATCTCTTAAAGCACCAGAGCTTTCGTAATAACCTGCTCTATCTTCAACACCTACTGTTTCAGATGAAGTAATTTGAACATTTGATATATAATTTCTGTTCCAGATTGGTTCAAAAATAGTGTTGGCAAACCTCAAAACAAGAATATTCTGAACTGTCTCTTTACCTAAATAATGATCAATCCTATAAATCTGACTTTCTTCAGCACAACTTTGTACGATCTTATTTAATTTTTTTGCACTTGAATAATCTCTTCCAAAAGGTTTTTCAATCACTAAACGACTTTTCTTAGGGTCATTTAAAAGACCAGCTGCCTTGAGGGCTTTACATCCACTTGCATAGAAATTCGGAGATACTGATAAATAAAATGTTCTATTCCCATGAGTAGCTTGTGTTTTATCAATTTCATTTAATCTTTTAGAGAGCCTTACTACATGATCACTTTGTTGTAAGTCAACTGGTTCATAGAAAAGATAGTTAGAAAATTGTTCCCACTCCTTTTCTTTACCAGATATTTGATTGGATAGCTTTGCTTTCATCTTTTCTCTAAACTCATAATCAGTCCAAGGTCTTCTCGCACAACCAACTATTCCAAATTCACTAGGGATTCTTCTTTGCAAATAGAGTTCAAATAAGGCTGGTATTAATTTTCTATGAGTAAGGTCTCCACTAGCACCAAATATTATTAAGCATTGTGGAGATATAACTCTTTCCTGCCGTAAACCTAATCTTAGAGGATTACTTAAAGTTGAAGGCATATTTTTAGTATTCTTTATTTAAAATCCTCTTATTTTCGAATATTAGCTACATATTGTGTCTAAACCAAAAAGTATTTAATAGGTCAAATTTAAATTTAATTATCAAAGATTTAGTAAGTTTCAACGTGCCATCTTCCTGCTTTCTTTAGTTGTGGTCTTAATTCTGACCAGTTCAAGCCTTTTTCTTCTGCTGCCTTAGTCATAGCTTCATCTATTCCAGGTTCCATACCCTTTAAACCACAAAGATATATGTGTGTCTTTTCATCTTCAATCATATTGAAAAGTTCATTGGCTGACTCTAAAACTCTGTCTTGAATATACATTCTTCCACCTTTTTTATTTTGCTGCTCACGACTGATCGCTTTTGTATATTTAAAATTATCTGGATTATCAGCAAGGTATCTTTGAAGATCTTCTTCGTATAACAAATTGGCGGATTTTGGTGCACCCATAAATAACCAAGCTTTACCCTTGAAATTCCATTTATTTTTTTCTTTTTCTGTTGGTTCGAACATTCTTCTTAAATAAGCCCTCATTGGTGCTATCCCAGTTCCAGTAGCTAACATAACAATGTTTGCTTCCTCTTCATCAGGGAGAAGCATTTCTTTACCTACAGGTCCAGTTATTTTTACTTTATCTCCAGGCTTAATATCGCATAAGTAAGTGGAGCAGACACCATTAATGGTTTCGCCATCTTTTTCATACTGAAGCTGTCTTACACAAAGAGAAACTGTATTACCATTAAAGTCATCTCCATGTCTGGTACTAGCTATTGAATAGAGTCTTAATTTGTGAGGTTTTCCATTAGCATCTTCACCAGCAGGCATGATACCAATGCTTTGACCTTCTACATAATTTAAAAATGGATCACTATCTTTAAGGTCAAAAGTTATGTGATTAACTCTACCAATTGCTCCTTCCTTGAGAAGACTATAGTTTTCAATGACTGTTCCCTCGAATGGGGTCTTGGGACGATAAATATTGACAGGAACATCTGCATGTTTTTTCTTTGCCACTTTTGAAGTTTCTGTTTTCGGAGCTTCTGTTTTTGAATTTTCTGATTTCAAAACAGCTGGTTTTTTTTGGTCCACAGCTTTTGATTCAGGTTTTTTTGTTTTCGATTCTTCAACAAATTTTAAAGCTCTTTTATTAAAAGTTGTGAGTATAAAATAAAAAACAGCTATTACCACTGGTATATGAGCTAATCCCCCTGCGATTACTTTTGCTTGTGAATACATTTTTTAAATTTCTTTAATAAAAGATTATCAATTTGTAGTTTAATTTGTAGTGATTTTACAAAAATGGTTACGTTTTGAGATCGGAATAAATAGATGAAATTATTTTTATTTTTCAGTAATTGTTGTTTTTATCAGTATAGTTACACAGAAATAATTATTTTCTAATTAAAAATTCATTGTATGAACAATCCTCAAGAATCAATGAATCATTATAAAGACAATGATTTCAGGACAATTGAGCAAACTATGGAAAAGCTTTCTGGCGGAACAAGACGATTAGCAGCTCAACTTACAACTTCTGCAAGTTTCGATTCTTTATGGAGTGTTTTAACAGATTATGATCGACTAAATCTTTACATCCCAAATCTTTTATCGAGCAAAAAAATATTTCAGAAGAAAAATAATGTACATCTTAAACAAGTTGGGGCTCAGGATTTCCTTGGCATGAAATTTTCAGCAGAAGTAATTATTGACTTATTTGAGGATAAGGAGCTAGGCCTCTTAAAATTTAATTTGATTAAAGGAGATTTCAGGAAATTTGAAGGTAGCTGGAAAATACAAAATATTAAAAATACCTCAAATAATTCATTAATTTATGATCTTACTGTTCAAGGTTGTCAGTGGATGCCAATAGGGATGATAGAGAAAAGACTGAAAAAGGATCTTTCAGAAAATTTAATTGCCGTAGATAGGCAAGCAAAATCTTCAAAAAGATTGTTATAAATTCAAATTAATAGCCCCAAGGGGATTCGAACCCCTGTCGCCTCCGTGAAAGGGAGGTGTCCTAGGCCTCTAGACGATGGGGCCAGGAAATTAGCATGACAGCTTTATTAAAAACTAAGAGTAAGGCTAGCCTTTCGTCAAGTATTGTTGCTCTTTGTTTTGTCCTTGCCACACTGGAACTGTGAAATGAAAGCAGGAACCTTCACCAATTTCAGATACGACCCATATTCTTCCTCCATGAACTTGTACTATTCTCCTACATACTGATAACCCTATGCCAAATCCTGAAGTTCCTTCAGAAGTCTGGGGAAGTCTAACCCTATCTAGAAAAATTCTTTTTTGTTCGCTCAAAGGAATACCTGCACCTTTGTCACAAATTGTTATCTCTACCCATTGATTTGTCTTATGAATCATAGTTATTTTTATAGATCCAGAGTCTTTAGAAAATTTAATAGCATTTTCAATTAGATTTAAAAATACTTGCCTCATTCTTCTTTGATCTGCAAATACAGTTGGTAGATCAGATGGAATATCAGTATCAATTTCAATATTCCTTAATCTCCAAAACTTTTCTAATTCGAGTATTACTTCAGCACTAATATTACCTAAATCAATTTTTTGAGGATTAAATAACGCTTCCCATTTAGTTGTTCCAACCTCCAAAAGATCCTGAGATAACAGTTCAATCTCTTCAAGACGTCTTTTAATTACCTCCTGTAATTTTGAAATATCTATTTGTCCGAGTTTTTGACTTTGAACAGCTAAAGTCGCAGCAGTTAAAGGTGTTCTTAATTCATGCGCGACCATTCTTAATAATCTTTCCTGAGATTCTATTCTTTTTGTTAATGTCTCATTTTCTTGTCTTAAAACAAGAAGTTCGTCTTCCAATAGGAATTCTTTTTGAGTTCTTATTGAATCAATTTTGGATGGCTGCAAATTAATACCAAGATTTTTTGTTAAGCCTTCCTGTGACCACCTTGGCAACCATTTTTGCAACTGAGAGAAGATATTACTTCCAGCAAATATTTGCTTTGGAGCTGGGGAAACCTTTATAAGAGCAGGAATAGCGACTAATCTATGTAATTCAAGTAATTCTGGCTGTTCTGTGGGTTCAGAGATCTGAAGAGATATCTCAAATTCACAATCATCTGATTCTAAATAAGCTATTAGGGACTTAATGTCATTACTAGAAAGATGATTTCTAGCTGCCACAAGTATTAATTTTAGCTCTTTTTTATCATTCAAATGAATTCCTCTGAAGTGTTGAAAAGCTGTTAATCCTTATAAACACCTTAAGATATTTTTATTTATTTTACAGATAGGCTATTAAATAAATAGGACTTTTTTATAAATGGTTGCTATTAATCCAGAGAAAAATTTACATTTTGGTGAAAACCCTCCTGAAATTAATTTAAATAGTAATTTAAAAAGGTGGTTTTCCAGGAATATTGGATTATGGAAATCTAATAGAACGTATTTTCTCGATGAAGCACAAAAAACTTATAATTTAAGTATGAATATAAATATTCAATCTCTTGAGAGTAAATCCGAATGGGAGTCGCATTATAAATTTACTTGGTATCCAGAAAAAAAATATAATTTCTTTGACGAAAACCCCCAGTATAAAGAACAAGGAGAAATGCATGCATTTTTAAAAGGTCATCAACTTAAGAGAGAAAATTTTTATTTAAGTAATGATGAAGGTATTTCAAATATTAAGCAAGTAGACGAACACGAAATGATTTTTGAATCTTCTTACAAAGATTGGTATATTCTTGAACATACAAGACTCGTAGATTCTGATAATTATAGATTTAGGGTTATATATTCATGGAACAAAGATATGCTTAAAATAGTAGAGAATCATCACGAAATTAAAATTATTGAATAAATTCTGTGGCAGATTTATTTTAAAAAATAAAAAATGTTATCTTTAATAAGAATTAGAATAAATCAAATATGAGTTTTAAAATATCTAAAATTTTTGCAATCCCTCTAATCTTTTCATCTTTTTTATTTGATGCAAATAATGAATTTAATAAAGTAAATGCAAATGTTAAAAATTCACCTGCCAATAAAAATGATTTAGATTTATATCATGGGATGGGTGTTTCATTTCTATGTAATGCTACAAGAAAAGGATTTGATTTGGATTTTCCAAAAACATTAAGCGTTGCCTCAGCGACGTTCGCATCTGTTGTATCACAAAAACATGGAGGGAAAATAATAGAGAAAAAGAAAGAACAAAAAGTTGATATGAAACAATTACAATTTATAGCATCTCTGCAATTAGTTGAATCAGCGCTTCAAGTGTGTCCAGATAATGTTCCTGAAAAGATCGAAAAACAATTTAAGATTGAAACTGAGAGACTCAAGAAATTACAAGGATTATAAAAAAACTTCTTTTATCTAAACATAGAGCTGACAGAACTTTCTTCGTGAATTCTCCAAATAGCTTCCCCCAACATATTCGCGACAGAAAGAACTTTTAACTGTGGAAAATTATTATTTTGTATAACTGGTATGCTGTTAGTCACAATAACTTGTTCGAAAAGATTCCTAGTACTTAATCTTTCATAAGAGGGGGGAGAAAATACAGCATGTGATGCGCATGCAAATATTCTATTAGCGCCTTCTTTCTTTAGTAAATTAGCTCCAGAACAAATTGTGCCTCCCGTGTCTATCATATCGTCTATAAGAATAGCCGTTTTGCCTTTAACTTCTCCGATAACCGTTAGACTTTCAGCAATATTATGCGCAGATCTCCTTTTATCAATTATGGCCAAGGGAGCGTCATTCATTAATTTTGCGAAGGCTCTTGCTCTCGCCACTCCTCCTACATCAGGAGAAACAACGACTATTTCTTCTAAACCTAAAGTTTCTAAATAATCAATTAAAACAGGTGAACCATAAATATGATCGCATGGTATATCAAAATAGCCTTGTATTTGAGCCGAGTGTAAGTCCATAGCAAGAACTCTATCAACTCCTGATTTCTCCAGTAAATTAGCAGTTAGTTTTGCGGTTATAGACTCTCTGCCTGAGGTCTTTCTATCTGCCCTTGCGTATCCAAAATAGGGAATTACAGCCGTTATTTGTCTTGCAGAAGCTCTCTTACATGCGTCAACCATGATCATAAGCTCCATTAAACTATCGTTAACCGGAGCGCATGTAGGTTGTATCAGAAATACATCACAACCTCTAATAGATTGCTGAATTTGAACATAAAGTTCTCCATCTGCAAATCTTTTAGATATCAAAGGTACATTTTCAATCCCTAAGTATGATGCAATTTCTTCGGCTAATTTAGGATTTGTTGTCCCACTTACTAGCCTTAATCTACTATTAGTTAGATTAAAGTTTGATTCTTTACTCTGCATTGCCGTGATAAAACTTGTCACGAAATTTGCACCATAAAACTATATTCTTATCGTAGTCGTTTATGTGAATTTCGCAAAAGATAATGAATAGATGTTTTCAAAATTCACATCAATAAAACAAAAAATGTTGATTAAAAATCAAAATTTATATTTAGTGAGTCTTAAAACAAGGAATAATATTTGTCAATAAAAAAAAAATTGTATATGGTTGAATTTAGATAATTAAAAACACTTCAAGTGTAAAGAACAATCTATAATTGAACATGCCTTTAGAGTCAATTCTTGCAAAAAAATCATTAGGCATACTCATGCATCCAACATGTATTTCGGGAGGAAGAGTATGTGGAACTTTTGGTAAAGGAGCTAAAGAGTGGATAAAAAAACTTCATAAGCATGGAATTGAATACTGGCAATTTTTGCCTCTTTCACCTACTGACTCAACAGGTTCCCCTTATAGTTCCCCATCTAGTTTTGCAATAAACCCATGGTTTTTAGATATAGATGATTTAATCGAGAAAGGTTTTATATTCATTTCAAAAGAAGAAAATCTAGGGCCAACAAATCAGAATAAAGATCATTTTGATTTTGAGTTTGCGGATGATTTAACAACGAAATTAGGTCGCCTCCTTTTACAAGGTTGGAGTTCACAATCTGAAGAAAGAAAAAATAATTTTAGAAAATGGATCAAAAGGAATTCTTGGATTGAAGATTATGCAAAATTTGTTGTTATCAGAGAGGAATTTAATATGTTGCCTTGGTGGGAATGGCCTAAAGAATTTAAAATAAAAAATAACAAGTTCTTAGAATCGTGGATTAAGAAAAAAAGTGAAGAGATACTTATTCAAAAATTAATACAGTGGCATCTTGATGAGCAATGGAGCTCTATTAAAAACTTTGCAAAATCAAGAAATATTAAGCTAATAGGAGATTTACCTTTTTACGTCTCAAGGGACAGTGCCGACGTATGGAGTAATAAATCATTATTTTCAATTTTTAAAAATGGAGATTTAATCTTTCAAAGTGGTGTTCCGCCTGATTATTTTTCATCAACAGGACAATTATGGGGTACCCCTACTTATTTTTGGTCAAAACACAAGAGGACTAATTTCAAATGGTGGAGAAAAAGATTTCAAAGGCAATTTGAACTTGTAGACATATTGAGATTTGATCATTTTAGAGGTTTAGCGGGTTATTGGAGAGTTAATGGCAGTTCGAAAACGGCCATTATTGGAAAATGGATAAATTCTCCAGGTAGAACACTTTTAAAAAAAGTAAAAAAGGATCTAGGTGTTAACTATCTACCAATTATTGCGGAGGATCTGGGAGTAATAACCCCAGATGTTGAGAAATTAAGGAAAAATTTTGATCTGCCTGGCATGAAAATATTACAATTTGCTTTTGATGGCAATGAAGATAATCCTTATTTACCTAAGAATATTGAAGGGAAAAATTGGGTTGTTTATACAGGTACTCACGATAACTCTACTTCTGTTTCATGGTGGGAATATTTAGATTATGAATCCAAAAAAAGAATAAAAGAAGAGCATAAATTTTCAGAAAATCCTTCTTGGGATTTAATAGAAATTGGCATGAAAACTAATGCTAATCTCTTTATAGCTCCATTACAAGATCTATTATCTCTAGACGATTCAAGTAGATTAAACAAACCTGGCACCACAAAAAATAACTGGAAATGGAAGTTAAATCGTCCTCTAGAAGAAATAGAAGATAATATAAGAATGTTTAGTGAGCTAGGAAATAATTTTGGGAGAACTCTAAAGTAGAATTTATAAAAAATTATTTATCAACCATTTGATTTTCAATATTTTGAATTTCTATAACATTTACATTTAAAATAAAGTACCTTTTTAAAATAAATATAGTTAGAACTAATATAAAAAAATATAAAAGACTTCCCTGCCATGTATTGATAAGATCGAATTTCCTAAAAAGAAAATCCTTTCGCTCTTTCCTTAAAATTTTTCTTTCTTTAACTGCTAACTTTAATAATGTATTTTTTTTTAATTCTAAGCATTCCTCTAATTTAATTAATATGGATCTTATAAAAGGATACTTTGGCCTGATATTTTTATTATTATTTTCAATAGAGTTTATTATTCGTTCAGGAATTTTTGAAATGTATGACAATTCTTTAATTGAAAGGTTTTGTTGTATTCTTGCTTCTTTTATTAACTTTGCAATTTCAATATATTGGTCAACCAGTTCAGAACTTAAATCTTTATTTTTTTCAGATTTTTTGTTAAGTAAAAAAAGATTTTTCAAAATATACATTTAATTTCCAAAAATAAATAATACTTTTTACTTCTTAATTTTTAAACATTACGTCCAATTCTAATCGAATTAAAATCATAAGTAAGTTAATTAGATATAAATAAAAAACTAAACTGTAGAAATTATATTTTGTACTGCACTTTTTGCAATATTCAAAGGGCTAAAAGTATCTCTAATTAAAGCTAAGAGTTTTTTTGCATCAGTAAATTCTAGTTTTTCATCTTTTATAAGACTTAAAAGAAGATTCTTCCTAACTTCGGATCCTTTTTTACTTACAAATAATTTCAATCCAGCATTCGCAACTGGTATGAGATCTGAATTAATATTCTCTGAATCTTTAAATAAAATGTTTAATAAACTTTCAACTTTTTCTACTTGGATTTGACCTTTTTTATCAAAAACGACTTCTAAAAGTATGTCTAAAATCTCTTCAGAATTATCGGTCAGTAGTTTTTTAGCAATATATGGATAAGCTATTTTTAAAATTTTAAATTCAGGATCTAACCTTAGTGCTAAACCTTCTTGACTAACTACGGCTCTTATTATTAAGGCAAACCTACTGGGGACTCTGAAAGGATAGGAATACATTAGTTTTGAGAATTTGTCAGTTACATTTTTAAGATTAAAATTACCAACCTCAGCGCCAAAAGATCCTCCTAGAACTTCTTTTAATGGTTCAACAAGTTTTTGAAGATCTTGTTCTTTGGTTAAAAAACCTAATTTCTGGAAATCTTCTGCTAGAAGATAATATTCTTCATTTATTATGTGAACAATTGCCTTAATAAGAGTAAGTCTATCTGAATTTGTAATTGTATCCATCATTCCGAAATCAACATAAGCTAAATTCCCACAATCTGCATTTCCTCCTTTTAGAGCGAACATATTTCCCGGATGTGGGTCTGCATGAAAATATCCAAATTCAAATAATTGCTGCAGTCCACTAATGACACATGTTTTTATAAACGAAGCAGGTATTAAGTTATTTTCCTCTAGTAAAGCTCGATCTCTTAACTTAACTCCATCAATCCAAGAAGTTGTGATTACCCTTTTGGATGAAAACTGTTTTTCTAATTTAGGTATAAAAATATTTGGATTTTCTTTGAATAAATTTGCAAATCTCAAAGCATTTTCGGCCTCTTTTTGATAGTCAATTTCATCAAAAAGTGCCTTACCAAATTCATCTATTATTTCTCCAATTCCAACACCTATATTTAATGGTAAGAGTGGGGATAAAAAAGTTCCTAAAAACCTTAAGATTACAATATCTCTTCTTATGAGAAAGTATAAATTTGGCCGCTGTACTTTCACAGCCAGATAAGAATTATTTAATTTTGCTTTATAAACTTGACCTAAGCTTGCTGAAGCAATTGGACTATCTGGAAACTCTTCAAATAATTCATTAGCAGGGGTTCCAAGTTCCTCTTCAATGATTTTTAGAGCAATTTTGTGATCAAATGCTGGGAGATTATCTTGTAATTTTGTAAGTTCTGTAAGCCAATCTTGTCTAACAAGATCTGGTCTAGTTGATAGTGCTTGGCCTAATTTGATGAAACAAGGGCCTAAATCTGTTATAACATCAAAAAGATATTTCGAGAGATTTTTTTGTACATTTTTATTTTTACTGTTACCTTGAAAAAGTATTCTTAAAAAAAGAAAAATAAAAGTTAAAAGGATATATAAAACTCTTGGGATAAAAATCCATGGTCTTAAAATTAACCAAAATAAGTCATCTTTTGCTGAATATTTCGAATAAGAACTTTTCATTAAAGTTAAAAAGTATCAAAAAAGATTACCATGTAGTCCATTCTATATATGTCAACAATACTTTATGAGCATTTCATCTTTTCTTACTAAAAAGTTCTTAAAGTCTTTATTCTTTCCCGCTCATAACAGAGGGGCAGCTTTACCAAAGAAATTAGTAAAGTTATTAAAATATCCACCTGGGTATTGGGACCTGCCCGAGCTACCAGAAATAGGTTCCCCACTATCCCAAAGCGGTTTGATTGCTAAATCTCAAAGAGAATTCTCCCACAAATTTGGGGCTAAGGGATGTTTTTTTGGAGTTAATGGAGCTTCCGGATTAATACAATCGGCAGTAATCGCAATGGCAAATCCAGGCGAAAATATCCTAATGCCTAGAAATGTTCATATAAGTGTTATAAAAATCTGTGCGATGCAGAATATAAATCCAATATTTTTTGATCTAGAATATTCAACCGAAACGGGACATTACAAACCAATTACAAAAATTTGGTTAGAAAATGTATTTAAAAAATTAAATTTTGATGAGAATAAAATTGCAGGGGTTATTCTTGTAAATCCCTCTTATCATGGCTATGCCAGAGATTTAGAGCCTTTAATAGATTGTTGTCATCAAAAAAATTTACCTGTTTTAGTTGATGAAGCCCATGGTTCATATTTCCTTTTTTGTGAAAACCTTAATTTACCAAAACCGGCCTTATCATCAAACGCTGATTTAATCGTTAATTCATTGCATAAGTCGCTCAATGGATTAACTCAAACGGCGGTACTTTGGTACAAAGGGAATCTAATAAATGAAGCTAATTTAATCAAAAGTATTAATTTGCTGCAAACTACCAGTCCAAGTTCCTTATTACTTTCTTCTTGTGAAGAGTCTATTCGGGACTGGCTTAACAAAAAAAGTTTATCAAAATATCAAAAAAGAATTTTAGAGGCAAAAAGTATCTATAAAAAATTAATTCAAAGAAATATTCCTCTCATAGAAACTCAAGACCCCTTAAAAATTATAGTAAATACCTCTAAGGCTGGGATTGATGGTTTTACTGCTGATAAATTTTTTTATAGAAATGGCCTTATTGCCGAATTGCCAGAAATGATGACTCTCACTTTTTGCTTGGGATTTGGGAATCAAAAAGATTTTCTAAATTTATTTGAAAAGTTATGGAAAAAATTACTATTAAATTCCAAAAAATCAAAAAGTTTGGAAGTGTCCAAATCGCCCTTTAAATTAGTTCAAGCTCCCGAAATCGAAATTGGAATTGCTTGGAGAAGTAAGAGTCGGAGTATCCCTTTCTCACAATCATTAAATAGAATATCTGGAGATATTATTTGCCCTTATCCTCCCGG
Organism: uncultured Prochlorococcus sp.; assembly: GCA_902565305.1. Lineage (GTDB taxonomy): Bacteria > Cyanobacteriota > Cyanobacteriia > PCC-6307 > Cyanobiaceae > Prochlorococcus_A. Next base: position 928 of record CACFEJ010000025.1, on the reverse strand, counting down.
GATACCTCTACTAGTTCCTGGCGAAAAAGTGGACATGGATAGGTTTAATTGGATAAATAATCAAAGTTTATGCAACAAAGATCTGATAAATTTTAATATAAAGGTTTTAGAAACATAGCAATTTCATATGAGATTAAAAAGCGGATTGATTATAGGAATTTTTGGTTTAATTGTTGTTTTGATGGGGGGATGGTTTTTTACATTGGCAACTGCTTTGCTTACATATTTAGCATTATTAGAATTTTTCAGAATGGCAGAATTTAAAGGAATAAGACCAGCTACAAAAACCACATTATTTTCGTCCTTTATTATTATAGTTTCTACTTATCTTGAGACCATTGGTGTGCTTGAAGGGGAAATTTCAAATTCAATTTTGCCAATCTGTTCAGTTGGGATATGTACTTGGTTACTTTTGCAACCAAAACCTGGGACGATTTCAGATATTGCAGCATCTATTTTTGGATTATTCTATTTAGGTTTTTTACCCAGTTACTGGATTAAGTTAAGGGGATTAGATTCAGTGATAATAGTTTCAAATCAGAGTTTCATCTCGCTTGAGAACTTATCAAATACTACAGGTCTTCATTTAACTTTAACTTCTTGTTTTTTAATCGTAGCTAGTGATATTGGTTCTTATTTCATTGGGAAGTCATTTGGTAAAACATCTCTATCTCCAATTTCTCCGAGCAAAACTATAGAAGGTTTAATTGGAGGAATATCCTGTTCAATTTTACTAGCAATATTTTTCGCATTTTTAATGAATTGGGAAAATCCATTAATTGTTGGAATAATTTATGGAATTTCAATTTCTCTTATGGCATTAGTTGGAGATTTAATTGAATCTATGATGAAGAGAGACGCAAAAATAAAAGATTCTGGCACTTTTTTACCGGGACATGGAGGGATTCTTGACAGAATTGACAGTTAC
>CACFEJ010000024.1 GCA_902565305.1 uncultured Prochlorococcus sp. | reverse complement strand
AATCAAAGATATTGAACCTCTATAGTCTTCTGAAAAATTTTTTGGGCAATAACTTTCCCAGCATATTGGTAAGTCTTCAAATTTATCGCTTAATTTTATCCCTTCTATTAATGCAGCAGCATAAGGGATTATTTTAAAAGTAGAACCTAAAGGTCTTACAGATGAAATCACTCTATTGTATTCATTAATTGATGGATTTTTGCTGGTTATCATTGTTCTGATTAGTCCTGTGTTTGATTCGATAGATAACAGACCAAATTCAAGTTCTTTAGGCCCGGAATATCTTGATATTTTTTGACCCTTTTCTTGCCAATCTTTGTTGATAGAAGATTTAATTCTTAAAAACTTATAATCATTTTTATTTTCAATTTTTTTATCTGTTTCCTGAAGAATAAAATTTATTAGTAATTTATCATCTAAAAAATTACCAGCTGTTTGATAATTTAACTTTATTTTTTCTTTAATAGCCTTATTCTTATTTGCAAGGGAAATATATCCATCAAGATACATTGATTCAAGAACTTTATTTCTATTTTTAGTAGCTAGTTCTAAATTTTGATAAGGTGAATAAATTGATGGAGCTGGAGCTAATCCTGCAATTAATGCGATCTCTGATAATGTTAATTCCTCTATAAGTTTTCCAAAATAAACTTGTGCAGCCTCGTTAACCCCGTAGGCTCCTGATCCTAAATAAATATTATTTAAATATAATTTTAAAATTTGTTTTTTGTCATATTTAAATTCAAGTATTAGTGATAAAAATATTTCTTTGATTTTTCTTTGAATATTTAAATCATTATTAAGAAAAAGTATTCTGGCAACTTGTTGCGTAATCGTACTTCCTCCTTCCTTAACATAACCACTTCTAATATTTTGAAAAATTGCACGAGAAATACTTTTTAAATCTATTCCATTGTGTTTATAAAATATTTTATCTTCAGAGGAAATAAAAGCATTTTTTAAAAAAAGTGGAATTTGATTTTGACTATTTTGTATTTCAAATTTGCGGCTTAATTTGCTCAGGATCTTATTATCAGAAGATGATATTACGTAAGAATATTTGGTTTCTCGAGACTTTTTATTTTTAGATACGTCAAATTTTAAGGTACTAAATATGAGACTAAAAAAATAAAAAGATATTCCAGAAAAAATTAATATTGGAATTATTAAAACAAAAGATTTGAATTTAATCTTTTGCACCTTAAGCAACTAAAAAACTATGTCCTATCGCTAAAGCTGTAACTAACATTCCAGTTATAAGGAATGGTTGGGCACTTGCTTGATATTTGACATCAAACTTTAGAGGATCTCTTAGTAACCACATATCTTGAAATGTAATTTGTGGAATTACCAATAAAACCAAAATTACAGAGGCTAAATGTTGACCAATAATGACTAATACTACAACCATTGCTAATTGAAAAATATCAATCAGTCCTGCACTTATTCTACTTGCATTTTTAATTCCAAATACTACTGGTAGAGAATTTAAGCCTAGTTTTGAGTCTCCTTCAACACTTTTGAAATCATTAATAACAGCAATTCCAAGTCCTGAGAGGCTATAAGCAAGTGTTAGTATCGCCGTCACGATTGTTAATTTCCCAAACAAGGCTTGTCCTGCCCACCAAGGTAAAGCTATATAAGATGCTCCTAATGCATAATTTCCGAGCCAACCATTCTGTTTTAATTTGAGTGGTGGAGCAGAATATATATAACTAACAAAGGAACCTCCTAATGCCAAAAGTAAGACGGAGGGGAAGCTGTGCTTAGCATATATATCCAATAAAAAAGCAACTATTAAACCCGCTATAAGTAAAACCCAGATTTGTATTTTTACATCTTTAATTGAAATTTTCCCAGAAGGAATTGGTCTATTTGGTTCATTAATTGCATCAATTTCTTTATCAAAAAAATCATTTATGGTTTGGGTATAACCAGCCAGAAGCGGTCCACTCATCAACATACATGCTAATGAAGCTAGAACATTACTAAATGTCCATTCAAAATTCCCACTTGCGGCTGCGCCACAAATAACTCCCCATATCAACGGGATCCACGTTATGGGTTTCATTAACTGTATACGGAGTTTCCATATACTTGATGTTTCAGAGGCACCCTTAATTCCTAATAGTTGTTTTGGATCATTCACTTTACTCTTTAACCTTTCTCAATTTCATCTGGGAAAAACCAATTTTGCTCACCATTCTGAAATTTTGCGGTGATTCCAATACTTCTGCCGTCCGTCATTTTATAGCCTGTAATTACGGCTTTAGGACTCGAGGATATTTGATCGATTAATTTAGCTGGTAGTCTATCTTTTACTTTGTTAATGTTTATTTTGATTTTACTACCGATTTTGGGTAATAAGTTTGTTTCAGCCATAAGAGGTAAAATGGAAGCTATTATGCAAGATTAACAGCATTTGGACAATTTTTACTAAAATGGTAGCTCTTCGTTTAATTCCTTGTTTAGATGTCGCTCATGGCAGAGTGGTAAAAGGTGTAAATTTTGTTAACTTGAGAGACTCAGGCGATCCTGTTGAATTGGCTTGTAGGTATTCCGATGAGGGCGCAGATGAATTAGTATTCTTAGATATTAGAGCTAGTGTAGAAAATAGAAATACATTAGTTGACCTTGTCTCCAGGACCGCAAAATCAGTAAAAATCCCATTTACAGTAGGTGGAGGAATAGATTCTGTTTCTTCAATTAATGATCTTTTAAGAGCTGGAGCGGACAAAGTGAGTTTGAATTCTTCTGCTGTTAGAAATCCAGATTTAATTTCTAAAAGTTCTAGAGAATTTGGCAATCAATGTATCGTGATAGCAATTGATGCTAAAAGAAAAGTTAATAAGACTGATGAATGGGATGTATATATAAAAGGAGGGAGAGAAAATACTGGAATAGATGTATTAAGTTGGGCAAAGAAAGTTGAGGAGTTAGGCGCAGGGGAAATTTTGCTTACTTCAATGGATGGTGATGGCACGCAGAATGGATATGATTTACATCTGACTGAATCTGTTACCAATATTGTTAACATCCCAGTGATTGCTTCTGGAGGAGCGGGTTGTTTAGAAGATATCTATGATGTTTTCAATGAAGGCAGGGCATCTGCCGCACTTTTGGCATCATTACTTCATGATAAGAAACTTTCTTTAAGAGAAATAAAGACTTTCCTCCTCGAAAAAAAACTTCTAATTAGACCATATGAATAAAAAATTTAATTTAATACCAAAAAGAAATAAGTTAAAACTTTAAAAATGAAATTCACAAAAACTATCGAAGTCAAAAATATATTTAATAGAATTTCTCATAAATATGACTTTTTAAATAATATATTAAGTTTTGGGCTGCACAGATTATGGAAAAGGAAATTAGTTAATTTATTGGAACCTTTAAATGGTGAAGATTGGGCTGATTTATGCTGTGGAACTGGAGATTTAGCATTCTTAATTTCTGAGAGAGTTAGTCCAATGGGATCAATTACTGGAATTGACAGTGCAGAGGATATCTTAAATATTGCAAAGAAAAAATCAGAGCTAAAAAAAAATAAATTTATTAAGTGGGAAATTCAAGATGTATTGGAAATTAATGATCATTCAAAAAAATTTGATGGGATTTGCATGTCATATGGACTAAGAAACTTGAATAATGTTGAAGAAGGAATAAAAAAAGTTTTTTATCTTTTGAAGGATAAAGGAAGGGCAGGATTTTTGGATTTTAATCACTCAAAAAAAAATTCTTTATCCAATATTTTCCAGAAAATTTATTTGAGATTAATTGTAGTAACCATTTCGCGTCTTTTTAATTTAGGTCCAGAGTACGCATATATTGAGAAAAGTATTAGAAATTTTCCAAAGAAAAAAGAACTGATAAATATTGCTAAGGAAGTTGGATTTAAAAAAGCTGAATATAGGACTATTTGGGGGGAGCAAATGGGAATACTAATTTTAACTAAATAAAGAATTTAGTTATTTATTTTTCTCCAACAAAAAGAACACTTTCCCCATCTTTTGATTTCGCCTTCAGGAGTTGGGGAATTACAGAGAGTACAAATGCACATATTATTTTGATGGATTCTGCTTGGATGATTTGCCCAAACTATCTTTGCATTATTAGCTTTAATATTTTTATTTTTAATTTCATAATTTTGTATTATTTTTATTTCATTCAAAATTATTCCAATTTTCTCGATTCTCTCTTTTAATTTATGCTTGTTATAAATTAAAGCTTGGCGCCACTGTGGATGATTTACTGCAATAGTAAGTATTTTTTTTTCAATATTTAATGGTTTGCATTCTTGAAATAGTTCCAAACCGATTAAGTTCTTCCAGTTTTCATTAATTTTGGAAAGTTTATCTAAATCTCCCCATGATTTTTTGAAATTATCAAGACAATTTTTTAATGGATGTGGATTCCTTTTATTCACTATTGGTAAATACTTTTTGTCCAATTTGTAAAATGTACTTATTAAGACTAAAGTTAATCTAATCTTCAAAAAGATGCTCGTTGTTTTAATAAAGAATTTGTGAAAGTTATTGGACCTGCAGCTAAGACAGTTTTTTATTTAAAAAAAATTCAGGGTCAATATCCAAGCTGGAGACTTCTTTACAAAATAAAATGTCAAAGTACCGAAAATGAGCTAACAAACCTGCTTGGATCTTCTGAAATAAAGAAAAATCAGCCAGTAGCGATAATCGCAAGAGAACAGTTCTTAGGGGTTGGCCAAAACTCAAAAACTTGGTTTTCTCCAAAAGGCGGGATTTGGTTAAGTGCAGCTTACCCAATATTTTCAAAAGAATTTGCATGTCAAATATTTAATTTGTCTTTAGGTATTAAGTTATGTGAAATGCTTAGACAAGATAATATAAATGTTTGTTTGAAATGGCCAAATGATATTTTTTTTGGTTCAAAAAAGTTGATTGGATTTTTACCAAGGGTGATAACAAGAGGTAAAGAAATTATCTATGTAAGAGTAGGAATTGGCATGAATGTTTTAAATTGCACTCCATCAGAGGGTATTTCATTATCAAAAGTACTTCATACCAAGAATATTAATCAACATTATTGGACAGCCAAAGTTCTTAAAGCTTTTTATGACTCAATTGAATGTAATAAGAAGAAAGAATATGTTATTAAATCTGCAAATAAGTTTCTTACTAAAAGTTTTTTGCCTAGTGGTTATTGTCCTCATACATGGAAAATTAAAGATATTGATCCCAATGGGAATTTAAGAATTGAAAATGAAACTCAACTGAAAGTAATTAGAAGTTTTTGAATTTAATTTACTTTTAATTCAACAATTCTTCCATCTTTAAATTTGGCTATTTTTTTTGCGCGATTTGCAACTTCATCTTCATGGGTAACTAAAACTATAGTTATTCCAGATTCATGCAGTTTGTCAAAAAGATCTAATACATCTTCAGTGGTTTTTGAATCTAGTGCTCCAGTAGGTTCGTCTGCTAATAAAATTGCAGGGTTATTGATAATAGCCCTGGCAATAGCAACTCGTTGTTGTTGACCCCCGGATAATTGGTTTGGACGATTATTCATTCTTTCTGAGAGGCCAACTTTTGTTAAGGCATTCTTACCTCGCTCTATTCTTTGCTCAGGATCAATACCAGCATAAATCATCGGCAACGTCACATTTTCAAGTGCAGTTGCGTCTGAGAGAAGATGAAATTGTTGAAAAACAAAGCCTAATTTTTGGTTACGAATTTCCGCGAGCTCATCATCAGATAAATTCTCAACAGGAATTCCATTTAATTTATAAATACCTTCAGATGGTCTATCTAAACATCCAATAATATTCATAGCTGTACTTTTACCTGAGCCACTTGCTCCCATTACAGCTAAATAATCACCTTTATAAATTTCTAAATTTATGCTGTCTAAGGCTTTGACAGTTAAATCCTCTTTCCCATATGTTTTAGATATATTTTCTAAACTTGCAACTTTCTTAGACATTTATTGAAGAATTCTTCTATGAAATATTGTTTGCTGTAGCAATAATATCTTGTAAGAAAGGAGTTTCTGAAACTGCTGTATTGGCTAATTTAAAAAGAGGATTAGATAGGATTCCTCCAAGAGCAGTTACCGCTACGCAAGTATAAAGTGCAATTCTCAAGGGAGGTAATCCTACAATTCCCCAATTAATTTCTGGATATGATTTGACTATTTCAGAAGCTTCCTGTGGTTCTTTAACTACCATCATTTTTATCACTGAAATGTAGTAATAAATAGATATAACTGAAGTTACTAATCCAACAATTACTAGTAGATATTGATGATTCGCCCAACCTGCAAAGAACAAGTATATCTTTCCAAAAAATCCCAACATTGGAGGTAACCCTCCAAGAGATAGAAGACATAGGCTTAAGCCTAATGTAATGAGAGGATCTTTTTGGTAAAGTCCTGAGTAATCAAGAATTCTGTCGGAACCAGTTCTTAGTGAGAAAAGTATTACACAAGAAAATGCACCCAAATTCATAAATAAATATGCAGCCAAATATAAAACAGCAGATGATAAACCATCTTGTGTGCCAGATACTATTCCAATCATTACAAATCCTGCTTGCCCAATAGAACTGTAAGCTAGCATCCTTTTCATTGAGGTTTGAGCTAGAGCTACAACATTTCCTAGAGCCATGCTCAATATTGCCAAAATGGTAAATAAAAGTTTCCATTCTTCGTCAAAAGAAGAGAAAGTTGTGCTTAATATTCTTATTGCAAATGCAAAGCCCGCTGTCTTTGAACCAACAGATAAAAAAGCTACTACAGGTGTAGGTGAACCCTCATATACATCAGGAGTCCATTGATGAAAGGGAACAGCAGCAATTTTAAAGGCAACTGTTGATAAGACAAATACAAGAGCTAGTGAAGTAATAAAGGATGGCTTATTGATAATTTCTAAACCTATGGTCGTTAAGTTTGTTGAACCACTTAATCCATAAAGAAAAGAGGATCCATACAAATAGACCGCAGCAGCAGCTGATCCAACAAGGAGGTATTTTAAGGCCGCTTCTGAACTTCTTGGATCTCTCTTGAGGTAACCAGAAAGTAAGTAACTTGCTACGGATAAAGTTTCCAGAGATATAAATACACTAATAAGGTCAGTAGATCCACACAAAAGCATCGCTCCAAGGGTGGCCGAAAGAACTATCGCAGCAAACTCGCCAATTGGGCTACCACTTTGTTCTGTATACCGCCAACTTATAAGTAAAGATATTAAGGTTGATAAAGAAATTATCGCTCTAAATGCGATTGCCAAATTATCTGAATTAAAGGAACCAAGGAATGCGCTTTCTACAGGATTACTCCATTGCAATGCCAAACTAACGAGAGAGCTGCCAATTGATAAATAGCAAATTATTGGTGCCCATTTTGATGCAGTTTTTTCTCCAGCTAAATCTACAAGAAGTGTTCCAACAATACCTAATAAAATAAAAGCCTCTGGAATAATGGCTTGAGCATTTAAATTAATTGTAAAGATTTCGTTGGGCACTTTATTAAATTGGATTAAATTAGATGTTTGATTGTAAGGGTCTAAGAGTTAATCTTAACTTGATTATAATTTGTGGGTATGATTTTTGAAATTTTCAGAAGAAAATACTTGAAAAAGCTTCAAATAATCATAATATGCCCTAACAGAACAAAAACACCAATTTTTGAAATAAACCTTGGATCACACACTTGTTATTGTTGAAAGTCCCACCAAAGCAAAAACTATAAGAAAGTTTTTGCCTCCTAATTATGAAGTTCTCGCTTCAATGGGACATGTAAGAGATCTTCCAAAAGGAGCTGCTGAAATACCTGCTGCGGTTAAAAAGGAAAAATGGTCAAGGATAGGAGTTAATACAACAGAAGATTTTGAACCACTTTATATAGTTCCAAAAGATAAGAAAAAGGTTGTTAAAGAGTTAAAAGATGCATTGAAAGGTGCGAACCAGCTATTACTGGCAACTGATGAAGATAGAGAGGGAGAGAGTATTAGCTGGCATCTCTTGCAAATACTTAAGCCTAAAATACCAACTAAGAGAATGGTTTTTCATGAAATCACAAAAAAGGCAATTAATAAAGCTTTAGACCAAACAAGAGAAATTGATATGGAACTTGTTCAGGCTCAAGAAACAAGAAGAATCTTGGACAGGCTTTTTGGATATGAATTATCTCCTTTACTTTGGAAGAAGGTAGCCCCCCGACTATCTGCTGGTCGTGTCCAATCAGTTTCTGTAAGACTTCTTGTTAGGCGAGAGAGAGAAAGAAGATCCTTTAAAAAAGCTAGTTACTGGGGGATTAAAGCTTCCCTAGTAAAAGATAATATTACTTTCGAAACTAAATTATTCAGTTTAAACGGTCAAAGAATTTCTAACGGTTCCGATTTCGACGAACAAACCGGTAAATTAAAAGAAGGAAACAAATCTTTAATAATTGGAGAAGAACAAGTAAATGATTTATTAGAGACTTTTTCCTCAGAGGATTGGTTAGTCTCAAAAATCGAAAAAAAGCCATCCACTCGTAAGCCAGTTCCTCCATTTACAACTAGCACATTACAACAAGAAGCAAATAGGAAGCTTCGTTTGTCTGCAAGAGAAACTATGAGATGTGCACAAGGTCTATATGAGAGAGGTTTCATAACATATATGAGAACTGATTCAGTTCATCTCTCCGAACAAGCCACAAGAGCTGCTAGAGAATGTGTCAGTTCTATGTATGGAAAAGAATATTTATCTAACTCACCAAGACAATTTAATTCAACTGCAAGAAATGCTCAAGAAGCACACGAAGCTATTAGGCCGGCAGGTGAGGTATTTAAAACACCAAAGGAAACTAATCTAACTGGTAGAGACTTATCACTTTACGATTTAATTTGGAAAAGAACTGTAGCTAGTCAAATGGCGGAAGCTAGGTTAACAATGATTAATGCTGAAATTAGCGTAGGGGATGGATTATTTAAATCGAGCGGGAAAAGTATTGATTTTGCAGGATTCTTCAGAGCTTATGTCGAGGGAAGTGATGACCCAAGTTCATCCCTTGAACAACAAGAAATTATTCTCCCAAACTTAACAACTGGAACATGTCTTGAAGTTACTAATAAGGAATCTACTTTTCATGAAACTAAACCTCCTGCAAGATATACAGAGGCTGCATTAGTTAAAGTTCTTGAAAAAGAAGGGATTGGGAGACCTTCTACCTATGCCAGCATTATTGGGACCATAGTTGATAGAGGTTATGCGAATATATCTTCCAATACTTTGGCTCCAACGTTTACAGCTTTTGCTGTTACTGCTCTATTAGAAGAACATTTTCCTGATCTGGTTGATACTACTTTTACTGCAAAAATGGAATCTTCATTGGATGAAATATCTTCTGGTAATCTTGAGTGGCTACCATACCTAGAAACTTTCTATAAAGGTAAAAATGGTTTGGAGGTAAAAGTTCAGAAAACAGAGGGTGATATTGATGGTAAAGCTTATAGACAAGTTGATTTCGAAGACCTTCCTTGCGTAGTCAGAATAGGCTCTAACGGACCTTGGCTAGAGGGTACAAAAATTGATGAATCTGGTAATGAAATTCAGGCTAAAGGTAATCTTCCAATGGATATTACTCCTGGAGATTTAGATATAAAACAAGTTGATCAAATTTTAAGTGGCCCATCAGATCTTGGAACTGACCCGAAAACTGGGGAAAAAGTCTTTTTAAGATTTGGTCCTTATGGGCCTTACGTACAATTGGGAAATAATGATCAAGATAAAGCTAAACCAAGAAGAGCTTCATTACCCAAAGAGTTGAAAACTGATGATCTAACTCTAGATGAAGCGCTTGTACTTTTAAGTTTACCTAGATTGTTAGGAGTTCATCCTGAAGGAGGAGTTGTTGAAGCTGATAGAGGAAGATTTGGCCCTTACATCAAATGGATTAAAAATGAATCTGAATCTGAAAATAGATCCTTAAAGAAAGAGGATAATGTTTTTACTGTTGATATAAAACGAGCATTAGAAATTCTTGCGATGCCAAAAATGGGTAGAGGTGGTCAAGAGGTACTTAAAGACTTTGGAAAACCGAAAGAATTTAAAGAAAAAATTCAAATATTAAATGGAAGATATGGTGTCTATTTAAAATGTGGCAAAACTAATGTTTCGATTGCCAAAGATACTGACATAGAAAAATTTACCATAGATAAAGCAGTATCTCTTTTAGAAGAAAAACTAAAAGATAAAAAAGGCGCAATTTTAAAAAAAACAAAGATTAGTAATAAAAAAAATACAAGGAAAAAGAAAAGTTAGAAAAAATATGATTTTAAAAAAAAAAGAATTTTTTTTATTAATTTTTTTAATTTTCTTGCAATCATGCTCTGGAGGGAGGATTGGAAATTTTCTTGAAAGTAGTTTTAATGATTTAGAAAAAACAAGCAAAAATGAAGATTTACAAAATAACTTATTAAATAAAAAAGATATAAATTTAGAAAAAGAAAACAAGAAATTTGATGATAAAAAAAATAAAAAAATTAAAAAAGTAGTGCAGCCAAAAAATGTTCTAGAAAATAAAAAAGATATAAATTTAGAAAAAGAAAACAAAAAATTTGATGATAAAAAAATTAAGAATCTTTCAAAAAAAAGAAAAATTGAGCTTCAATCTTACAAAATAATATTCATTTTAAAAGATGTAGATCCAAAAGATCCCACTGAAGAGTTGAGTTCCATATTGAGTAATTCTGAGGTAAATTTTGAAATAGAAAAGATTGAACGTATCTTAGATTCAAAAAATAAAAGTATGAATAAAAATTAATTAAAAATATTCAACAAAAAATGAAAATAACAACAAAAACTGAAGCATTAAATATTGTCGAGACCTCTTATTTAGCATCTCTTTCGTCTTTATTATGGGTTGCATTATATTATCTGCCAATTGGGGGAGCTTTATTAAGGTTGATTTTACCCCTCCCAATGATCTTGTTGCACTTGAGAAGGGGAAGTAAAATTGCATTGGAAGGACTTTTAATACAATTTCTACTTTTATTCATAATTATGGGTCCTGTTAGAGGAACTTTATTTTTATTTCCTTATGGGATTTTGGCTTTTTGGCTAGGTTGGTGTTGGTTTAAAGAAAAGAGTTGGAAACTTAGTTTAACTGGCGGAGTTCTTATTGGAACCCTTGGCTTTTTAATAAGAGTAATAGCATTATCTACTTTGGTTGGAGATAATCTTTGGGTGTTAATTACTAGAGCGAGTTATGGTCTAATAGAAAAGTTAATTGGACTATTTAATTTACCTTTATATCCCTCAATTTTGAGTATACAACTAGGTGCAATTTTATTAATAATTTTTCAAGAAATAGTTTATGTTTTAACTGTACATGTAGTTGCCTATTCTCTGTTTCCTAGATTTAAATTAACCATCCCAGATCCTCCAAGATTGTTAAATAGCTTAGTTGATTTTAATAATTAAAAAAAGGAAGAATGTACAGTACAGAATTAGGGATAATTTTTTTTGGAAATGAATCCAATAAAAAAAGACAACTCAATAAGATAGAAATACTGAAAAATAATATTAAAAATTTAAAAATATTTCTTATAATTGCTGGCACTAACACATCACAAATTCCAGGAATTTCCGCAGCAGGTATTAATCCAAAATCGAGGAGAACAACTGCTCTCGCAGATGCTGAATTTTTTCTTGAGGGTGCTTCAAAAGATCATCAATATAAATTGCCTCTTCTCAATGCAGGAGTAACTCCGGCCCTAATCAGTCATGTTTGTTCAAAGCTGATAAATACTTATCCAGTTATTGTTCCTCTGGGAATAGGATTAAAGCCTTATTTTAATCATTTGGTTGTAGAAGATAGAAATTTGGGCCCATCAAATTGTCTTACTACTGGTAAATCGATGACTAAAGAGAGAGTTTTAAATCTCTATGAGAAAGGTCTTGCGATAGGAAAATCCTTAAAACAATCAGTTTTAATTTCTGAATCTGTACCGGGGGGCACCACAACTGCTCAGGCAGTAATGGAAGCTTTTGGTTTGCAGGTATCTAATTTAGTAGGGAGTAGTTTATTTAAAGCTCCAAGAGAACTAAGAAGACAGGTAATTAAAAGGGGACTTTTAAATGCGAATTTCAAGGCTAATTCTGACTCTTTTGATGTTGTCGCGGCAGTAGGTGATCCTTTCCAAGCTTTTTCAATGGGTCTATTAATTGGTGCCAGGTTAGCAAAACAACCTGTAATATTGTCTGGAGGAAGTCAGATGTTAGCAGTCATTTTGCTTGTATTAGAATTTTTAGGTGAAAAAAATAAAGATGAATTTATTGAAGATGTTTTTATTGCGACAACTGGGTGGCTTGTTAAAGATAATTCTCTAAATGATTTAGTAAATCTAATTAATGAAAAATATGATGTCAAATTATTAGGTTTAGCAAGTCCTTTAAATTTTAAATCTTCAAAATACAAAGAATTGAAGGATTATGAATTAGGTCATGTAAAAGAAGGTGTAGGTGCTGGTGGAATATCATTGCTTGCTTTCTTAGATGGATTTAAAAATGAAGAAATAGTTTCATTGTGTCAACAAAATCTGGAAATGATGAAGGGCTTAGGTCAAATTTCTTTAGAGAAGGATTGCTGAATGTTTTCAAAATTTGCAACCAGAAGAGAATTTTTAAATTGTGGTAAGCTTTCGCTTTTATTTTTCTTAAACTCTTGCAGTAATCTACCTAATAAAGTAAAAATTGCATTACAAAATTCTTTTTATCCAGAATCTTTTAAAGATACTATTCCAAAAGATTGGAGGCAGGAAAAAATTAATTTTGAAAATATTCAGCTACAAAAAAATAGAAACACAATTTTGAATTCTGACTTTACTTTAATAAATGATGGATGGATTTCTAGTATAGATTTTTCAGAATTTGAAAAAATAAATGAATATGCACTGTCCGAAAATTTGGATAAGAGATCGATAGATTTTTTGGGAAGCTTTAATCAAAATCAGAGGAGTAAATTATTTCCTATTGGCGTAGTACCCTATACGATCATCATAAAAAATAATAAAGAATTAATAACTTCAGCAAGAACATCTTGGGATTTTCTTCTTTCTGAAAAATTAACTGGGAAAATTATTTTTCCTCAAAGTCCCAGAATAATATTGTCAATTGCTCAAAAAATTAATTCATCTAATTCTTTAAAAAAACTCAAAAGCCAAGCTATGTTATTTGATGATAAAAATATGCTCAATTGGTTGATTAATTCTGACGCTATTGTCGCAATAGTTCCTTATAGTCTTTGTTCAAAATATTTAAAAATAGATCCAAGGCTTTCTTTAGTTTTCCCTAGCCAAGGAGTACCTTTGATGTGGCATTTTCTACTTAGTCGATCAAATCTAAATAATGCAATATTAATGAAATGGATTAAATCTTTAGAAAATAAATCAATAGTAGATAAATTAGTAAGCCAGGGTTGGTATCTTCCATTCAATAGTGATTATTTGCAAAGTAAATATAAAACTGAAATGCTCCCCATCTCAGGACCTTCTGAGAAATGTTGGGCAAATAGTTGGTCTTTCCCTGTCTTAACAAATGAACAAAAAATTAATCTTAAAAATATCTGGAATGAGTCCTTATCCCCATAATCTTTTTGTAGGATTTTCAATTAATAAGTTATGAGTTTCCTTTAATAAATTTGGTATATCTAATTTACTAGGACATTTAGGAACACATTTATTACATTCTTGACAAAATGAGGAATTTTTTTCTTCCCACCAGTGGCCAGCTTTTCCTATTAAATTGTATCTTTCTTTTGCAAATTCTAATTGGCCATAACCAATAGATATATTTCTTAAACGAAGTATTTCTGGAATAGGCACTTCATTTGGACATGTAAGACAAGATCTACATTGTTCACATTTGGTTGAGTTTAATCTTTCATTAGAAACTTCCTCAATTTTATTAAGGGCGCTTTTTTCAAGTTTTGTAAGCTTCTCAAATGAGTTTCTAAGTTTATGCGCAAATTCAAAATCTTTTTTGTTTGTCGCCCCCAAGGATAAAGTTGTAATGCCTTTTGCGAGAAGAAATCGATACGCTAATTCTAATGGATGAAAAGGCTTGGAGGCCTCTATCAAAATATCACTTGGGGAATACAATCTACCGCCTTTATCTGCAGGTGATATTGCTAAAACTCCCATACCTTTTTTTATAGCTTCCTCTGCTAAAGCAATCTTAGATTGATCTAAATAATGTAAATGAAGACTACAAAAAGTAAAAACTTCACAGTTAATTGCATCTTGAATTAGTGAATAACTTCCGTGAGAACTAAAACCCACTTGATCAACTAGTTCCTTCTCAAGTATCCAAGAAATGAATTTCTTACCCTCTCCAGAAAGAACCCAATCTAGATGTTGTTTTAAGTTGAGGCCGTGAATTGCAAGATTATTAATTTTCTCGCGATTTAAATTTTTAAGAGACTTTTTAAAATTATTTTTTAAAAAGTCAAAATCACCCTTTGGTAAAACTTTGGAAGTAATCACCCAATTTTTTTCTTTTATATTCTCTTCTATTGCTAATTTTTTTATTGAATTTCCAATAAGTGATTCAGCATTACCATAAGACGGTGCTGTTTCTATGTGGTTAATTCCCACATAATATGCA
>CACFEJ010000023.1 GCA_902565305.1 uncultured Prochlorococcus sp. | reverse complement strand
CAAGAGAAGAAAGACAAGTTTCTTTGAAAATCGTTGAAAAATTGTTTTCTTTGGTTGAAGAAGATAAAAAATAACTAACTTTTTTCGATTTATATTAAGTTTTTCCAGTGATTTATCGAAATACCTTTGTAAACTGACCATTTGTATTTCTAAATATGCCCATAATCAGTTACTTTAAGTAGTTGTATATCTACCTCCATTAGATTGAATGAAGCGCGTGTTAGCCATAATCCTCGGAGGAGGAAAAGGTTCTAGACTTTACCCTCTCACAAAAATGAGGGCTAAACCTGCTGTGCCATTGGCAGGTAAGTATCGTTTGATAGATATTCCGATTAGTAATTGTATAAATTCAGGCATCGAAAAAATGTACGTATTGACCCAGTTCAATAGTGCATCTCTAAATAGACATATAGGAAGAACCTATAATTTAAATGGCCCTTTCGGCCAAGGATTTGTGGAAGTTTTAGCGGCACAACAAACTCCTGATAGTCCGAAGTGGTTTGAAGGTACTGCCGATGCTGTTAGAAAATACCAATGGTTATTTCAAGAATGGGATGTTGATGAATATTTAATATTGTCAGGTGATCAACTGTACAGAATGGATTACAGTTTATTTGTTCAACATCATAGAGATAATGGTGCTGATTTAACTGTTGCAGCTTTACCTGTTGATGAAGCTCAAGCAGAGGGTTTTGGCCTCATGAGAACTGACGATCTTGGGAATATAAAAGAATTTAGTGAAAAGCCAACTGGAGAGAAGTTGAAGGCAATGGCAGTAGATACTTCAAAATTTGGATTAAGTAAAGAGTCAGCTGCCGAAAAACCTTATCTAGCCTCTATGGGTATTTACGTTTTTAGTAGAAATACCCTTTTCGATCTTTTAAATAAATTTCCTAATTATACGGATTTTGGTAAGGACATAATTCCAGAAGCACTTGATAGGGGAGATACTCTTAAAAGTTATGTATTTGATGATTATTGGGAAGATATCGGAACTATTGGGGCATTCTTTGAGTCCAACCTTGCCTTGACTGAGCAACCAAAACCTCCATTTAGTTTTTATGATGAAAAATTTCCAATTTATACAAGACCAAGATTTCTCCCCCCTTCTAAACTTGTAGATGCTCAAATTACTGATTCAATAGTCTGTGAAGGTACAATCTTGAAGTCATGCAGTATTTTACATTGTGTTTTAGGGGTAAGAAGCAGGATTGAAAGTGATTCGGTTCTTGAGGATACTCTTGTTATGGGTGCAGATTTCTTTGAATCGCCTGAAGAGAGGATTGAATTAAGAAAAGGAGGCGGAACACCTCTTGGAGTAGGTGAAGGAACTACTGTAAAAAGAGCAATTCTCGATAAGAATACAAGGATTGGGGATAATGTTGTGATAATTAATAAAGATCGAGTAGAAGAAGCAGATAAGCCAGAATTAGGCTTCTACATAAGAAATGGAATTGTTGTAGTTGTTAAAAATGCAACTATTGCAAACGGAACTGTTATTTAAATTTTTTCGATCATTTTTCGCTGACATAAGTATTTTTTTTGAGCAATTTTGTTTAGTTGCATGCACACTATATTTATTGAGTTTTTTAATTTTTTATGTCCAAGGCACATTTTGGTTTAGTAGGTCTTGGTGTTATGGGCGAAAATTTAGTTCTTAACGCAGAGAGAAATGGATTTTCTAGTGTAGTTTTTAATAGAACTTACTCAAAAACTGAAGAATTCTTACAGGGTCGAGGCCTTGGGAAGAATATAGAAGGAGCTGAAACTCTTCAGGAATTTGTTAATAAGTTAGAGAGACCTAGAAGAATTCTTATGATGGTTAAAGCTGGGCCAGCAACAGATGCTGTCATTGATAATATTTCTGGATATCTCGAGGAAGGAGATTTATTAATAGATGGTGGTAACTCTCAATTTAAAGATACAGAAAGAAGGGTTAATACTCTTGAAAGTAAAAGTTTTGGATACATCGGAATGGGAGTCTCTGGGGGTGCTAAAGGAGCTCTAGAGGGTCCAAGCATGATGCCCGGTGGTACTAAGGCTTCATATGATGCAATAGAGAGCTTACTAACAAAAATGGCTGCTAAAGTTGAAGACGGACCATGTGTTGCATATGTTGGCCCAGGCGGCTCAGGTCATTTTGTAAAAACTGTTCATAACGGAATTGAATATGGAATTGAACAAATACTTGCAGAAGCTTATGACCTTATGAAGAGAGTCAAAGGTATGAATGGAGAGCAGATGTCAGAGGTCTTTGGTATTTGGAATAATACTGATGAATTAGCTTCTTATCTTGTTGAGATAACAGAGATTTGTCTAAATACAAAAGATGATATAACTGGAGATGATGTCGTGGAAAAAATATTAGATAAAGCTGGCCAGAAAGGTACAGGTTTATGGACTGTTGTGAGTGCTCTAGAACTGGGGGTATCAGTCCCAACTATTTATGCATCTTTAAATGCAAGAGTAATGAGTTCTTTAAAAGAGCAACGTAGTGAGATTGAAAAAACTATTCCATCTAAAGAGATAGAGGATTTTGATTTAGGAAATGTATCAGATGGAATGAAACCTTTATTTGATGCTGTAGTCCTTGCCACAATTGCTAGCTATGCCCAAGGTATGGATATTTTAAGAGAAGCATCTGCAGTATATAACTATGGTTTGAATATGCCGTCAATTGCACAAATATGGAAAGGTGGTTGCATAATTAGATCAAAATTATTAAGTAAAATTCAAGATGCTTATAACAAAGATCCTGATCTAAAAAATTTAATTTTTGATGATTGGTTTAATAATGAAATTGCTACAAGATTAGATAACTTAGCTAAGGTAGTTTCTCTATCCACAAAGGCAGGTATACCAGTCCCATGTTTATCCAGTACTTTAGATTATTTGAATAGTTATAGAACCAATAGACTTCCTCAGAATCTTGTGCAGGCAATGAGAGACTGTTTTGGCTCTCATACATATGAAAGAATTGATAAGGAAGGTAGTTTTCATACTGAATGGATGAAATGATTGAAAAGGTCAAAAATGGATACACCTTAAATATATACAAAGACAAGTTAGAACTATCAACAGCGGTTTTTAAGTTTATTCAAAGCCATATTATTAATACTTTAAAAAAGAAAGATAGATTCAAATTTTGTGTAAGTGGAGGTTCAACTCCTAAATCTGTGTATCATCTCTTATCTAATAATGATCTTCAATGGGATATGGTTGATGTCTTTTTAGGAGATGAAAGATGTGTTGATCCAAATTCAGAATTAAGTAACTCGTTAATGTTGAGAAATTCTTTGCTAACTAATTTTGGATCTAAAGCTTATTTTTATGAAATTTTCAATGATTTAAACGCTGATGATAAAACTGCTAAAAATCAATTTATTTCTAAATTATTTGAAAAATGCGGATCAAATCCTCCAACTTTTGATTTAACATTATTAGGTCTTGGAGATGATGGTCATACAGCCTCACTATTCCCTTATCAAAAAAATAATAATGTAGATGATTTTGTTATTTTTAATGAAGGTAAAGGTTTAAAAAGAATTTCATTAACTCCAAAGGTTCTTTCAGCTTCTTCAAAGATAGTATTTTTAGTTAGTGGAGCTTCTAAAAGAATTGCTCTTGAGAGGTTATTAGATGAAAAAGAGCCACCAGATAGAACACCATCAAAATTAATAAAATCTATTAATCAAATTTCAATATTTTGTGATCAGGAATCAGCAAAAGAATTAGAAATTTAGTTAAAGTCTATTAATAATTTAAATTATTTAATGAGTAAGAAAAAATTTTTATTCCAGAAAAAGGAGTTCGATGGTTGGAAAACATTAAATGATACTGTTATGGGCGGATCAAGTTCAGCTTTTTGTGAAACCTCAAATTCGGGTTTGATATTAAAGGGTAATATTGTCGAGAAAGCAGGAGGATTTGTTAGTTGTAGATCTTCTATATATAAACCTTCTTTAAATGTATCTGAGTATTCATCCTTTGAATTAAATATTGATGGACAAGGAAGGACTTTTAAATTTGCTGTCGCTTGTGAAGATGATCTACTAGGACTAACCGAATTTATTCCTGGTGGACTTAGATGGATTAAATCATTTCCAACAAAAAAATTCGGGACAACAAATGTTCAAATTCCTTTTAGTGAGTTAAAACCTTCAGTAAGAGCTAATAAAGTACGTTTTCCATTTAAATTCAAGCCATCTAAAATTAAAAGATTGCAACTACTACACTCTAAGTTCGGTGATAATGGATTACTTAATAATGAGTTTAAACAGGGTTCAATAAAAGTTTTAATTAAATCAATAAGTGTTATTTGAAAATCAACCTAAAAATATAGAGAGCTTAATCGCTAAGTCAGCAGATTTAACAAATAAACCTTTTGTGCATTCTGTCGTAAAAATAAATGGTGAATACGAATTCGAAGATGAAGATATTGATTTAACAGTTAATATCTTATGTAGAGATAAAGAAGGTAAAAGATTAGAAATTTATGATCTTGAATTAGAACTTTTTAAATCAAATAAAGAGTTGGTTTTAGTAATCTCTAAGCTTAACTTCCCTGATGAACCAATATTATGGTGTGGAGTTAAAACATTATGGATGGATAGCAATAATGGGAAAAAATGCAATTCACCAAAATACAGCGCTAGATTGGAAAATTTAGCAAATAGGATAAAAAGTTTTATTGATTAAGAAAAAAAATTTGAGCTGATTTATAAATCAGTAACAGCCCCTAAACTTGATGTGCTTACGATTCTCGAATATTTTGAAAGAATTCCTCTTTTGTATTTTTGAATAGGTTTTACCCAATCTTTTTTTCTTTTTTCTAATTCTTCGTCAGATAAATCAACTTCAATTAGTTGTTTTACAGCATCTACTGTAATTAAATCACCTTGTTTTATTAGAGCAATATTTCCTCCTACAGCAGCCTCTGGAGCTATGTGACCCACAACAAGACCATAGGTACCGCCGCTAAATCTGCCATCGGTAATTAAAGCTACCTTCTCTCCTAGCCCTTGACCAACAATTGCGGATGTCGGAGCTAACATCTCTCTCATACCTGGTCCTCCTACAGGACCTTCGTTTCTAATAACAACAACATCACCAGCTTTGATATCGTTATTTAATATGGATTTTAAACAATCCTCTTCACTTTCAAAAATCTTTGCGGGACCTGTTAGTACAGGGTTTTTTACTCCGCTAATTTTGGCTACAGAACCTTCGCTCGCTAAGTTACCTTTTAATATCGCTAGATGTCCTTTTTTATAAAGAGGGTCATCTATGTCTCTTATGACATTTTGATTTGTTGGAGGCTTATCTGGAATATTTTGTAAGTATTCTGAGATGGTTTTTCCTTCAATGTTTTTGCAATCGCCATGAATTAATCCTGCATTCAAAAGTATTTTCATTACTTGCGGAATCCCACCTGCCTTATGAAGATCCACCGTCACATATTTACCACTCGGTTTAAGGTCACAAATAACGGGTATTTTTTGTCTGATTCTCTCAAAATCATTAATGTTGATATCTATTCCTGCAGTATTCGCGATAGCTAAGATGTGCAATACCGCATTTGTTGATCCGCCAATTGCCATAATTACTGATATTGCATTTTCAAATGCTTTCTTAGTCATTAGGTCTAGAGGTCTTATATCTTTTTCTATTGCAGAGACTAATATCTCAGCACTTTTATCTGCACTTAGTTCTTTTTCAAGATCTTCAGCAGCCATAGTGGAACTGTGAGGAAGACTTAACCCTAATACTTCAATAACCGCAGACATTGTATTAGCTGTAAACATTCCTCCACAGCTACCAGCACCAGGAATACAATTTTTCTCAACTTGGATTAGCCTGTCTTCATTAATTTTGCCTGATGTTAATTGTCCAACAGCTTCAAATGCACTAACAACAGTAAGATCTTCTCCATGCAATTTCCCAGGCTTTATTGTCCCTCCATAAATGAAAATTGAGGGAATATTCATTCTTGCAATCGCAATCATGGCACCCGGCATATTTTTATCACATCCACCTATAGCAAGTACTCCATCCATACTCTGAGCATTGCATGCTGTTTCAATTGAATCAGCAATAACTTCTCTTGAAACTAGGGAATATTTCATGCCCTCTGTTCCCATAGAAATCCCATCACTTACTGTTATAGTCCCAAACATCTGAGGCATCCCACCTGATCTTTTTATAGACTCTTCAGCTTTTAGAGCTAACTTATTTAAACCCATATTGCATGGTGTTATGGTGCTGTATCCATTTGCAACTCCAATAATAGGTTTATTAAAATCTTCATCATTAAATCCAACAGCTCTTAACATCGATCTGTTAGGTGATCTTTGCACACCTTGGGTTATTGCAGATGATCTGAGTTTATTCATATTATTTGAGAACCTTTTTTATTCTATTGCCCCAACTCTTCAAGTTGCTTCCTCACATCAGCAATTGCAGAATTAAGTTGCTCAACTTTCTTCTCCAAATTCTCTCCTTCAACTTCATTTATATTTTCATTTGAATCAATCGCTTCTGAGCCGTCTTGAATTCTGGAGGAATACATCATTGCTTTTTGTTTTTTTTCCTCTTTTCTTTTGTCTGCTTCGGATATTAACCACCATGCTAGACCTGCTGCTCCAATAAAAGCACCACTTATTAATGATAAAAGATTATTTGAAGACGAATCTCTGTATTCAGACATTGGTAAAATATTTACTCCTATATTCTATATTAGTTCTTATCTTGAAATATAGTACTTAAACGCGATAAAGGATTCCCAATACCGGGTACCAATAATGGTGTTTTTTCTTCTTCCTCATCTATGCAAGAAGTGTAAATTACCTGATTCGGGAATAATTTCGCAATTTCATTTAACCCTTTATTTGAGCAAATAGCAGTTATTAAAAGAATCCTATTTGAATCAACACCTAATTCCTTTAATTTAATTAAGGTTTCTAATGTAGTTGATTTTGTCGTTATTTGTTCTGAATAAAATATAACTCCTTCATTTGATTCAATAGTTTTAGGAAGTTCTCCTAATGAGAGGGTTGAATTAGGAATTACTTCTTTAGATCCAAACCAAAGAGATAACCCTTCGGGCAACATTGCGAGCACTTTTATTGGATAATCAGTATTAATAAAGAATCCATCTGTGTCCCCATTATCAGTATTTACTATTTCTTTTTTATATGGCAGCCAATTACGTAATGCTTCATATGTAAGCCATTTCCCTAATTGCTCATATCCTGTTGAGTACAAAATATCTGGAGTATTTTTTTCTCGCAATATTGAAAGCCAATGTTTTATTAATGGATGAGGAGGAACAATAACCTTTAGTGACATTGCCATATATTTTCCTTTAAGATACTCTTACAAACTTTAAATACTTAAGTTCTAAAATACAGTCTTATTATGATTAAATCAATTGTTTTCCCCTCACTAAAGAATGCATTAATTACTTTGTTGTTCGTTGGGATTTTATTTTTTAATTCTGTTAATTCTGCATGGGCCAAACGACCTCCTGAGATTAGAAACCAGCAAGACCTTAATTTAGAGCCAGATATGCATGGTCAAGATTTAAGCGGTAACGAATACGTTAAGTTTGATTTGAATGGATTTAATTTTAGTGAAAGTAATTTAGAAGGCGCGGTGTTCAATAATAGTAAATTGCAAAATTCAAAGTTTAATGGAGCCAATTTAAGAGATGCACTAGCTTATGCAACAGATTTTACAGATGCAGATCTTTCGGATGTTAATTTTACAAATGCTTTATTAATGGAGAGTAATTTTGAAGGAGCAAAAATAGATGGTGCAGATTTTACTGATGCAGTTCTTAGTCGTACACAACAAAAACAATTATGTGCGATTGCTAATGGCACAAATAGTTCTACAGGAGAGAGTACAGAATATAGCTTAGGTTGTTAATCAAAAAAAATGAAAAAAAAAATACCAGTTATAGTTGTTTCAGGATTTCTTGGTTCAGGTAAAACAACTTTTCTAAGATATTTATTAAAAGAGAGTAATAAAAAATTTGGGTTAATAATTAATGAATTTGGTGATGTTGGAATTGACGGTGATTTGATTAAAAGTTGTGATAAATGTGATGAATCTGAAGACGACTGCGTAATCGAATTAAACAATGGATGTTTATGTTGTACTGTTCAAGATGATTTTGTTCCATCAATAAAAGCTCTCCTAGAGTTTAATCCTCCTATCGAATCAATAATTATCGAAACAAGTGGCTTGGCACTGCCAATTCCATTAATTCAAGCACTTAACTGGCCTGAAATTAGGTCTTCCATTTATCTTGATGTTGTTGTTGGTATCGTTAATGGAGAATCAATGCTTAATGGTTCACCAATTAATGATTTAAATAAAATAACAAAACAATATAATGAAACAGATAAAATTGATCATAACGCCACTATAGATGAACTTTTTGAGGAGCAACTAGAAGTTTCTGATATCGTTTTAGTCTCTAGATCAGATATCTTAAATGATGATCAGTTTGACGTTGTAAAACATAAAATTCAAGGAAGTCTAAACTCATCTACACCAGTCCTTAAATCCAATAATGGCAAAATTGATTTGAACTATCTATTTGATTTTAATTTTAAAAAAGAGACTTATAAAGAGTTTTTAACTGAAGAACATGACCATAATCATGTTGAACTTGTATCAGATTCAATTAAATTAAATTATTTCCTTGAAAAAAATGACTTTGAAAAGGAGATGTCAAAAATCTTGGATGAATTAAACATTCTTCGAATAAAAGGACGTATTTGGATACCAAACAAATCATTACCTTTACAAATACAAATTGTTGGAAAGAAAATTAATACTTGGTTTGAAGAAGCTCCAGACAATTGTTGGAGACCAAATGATAATGCTGGGCTTGAATTAGTAATAATTTCCTTTGATGAAAAATCTATAAAAACTTTCAATAAAAAAATTAAAGAGAAATTTAAGATTTTAAGTGAACCAAAAATAGCAATTTGACATTATAGTTAGCTGCCGGGATACTTAAATAGTAGACAGCCCAAGATGGAAAATCCAAAAATTGCTTTAAAACAAATAATCTCTGACGAAGTTACATCAATTGATAAAATAAAATGTTCAAAATGTGGAGGGGCAGGAAATTTCAAAACACATGAAAATTCAAGAAGAACTTGCTTAGTATGTTTTGGTAGAGGCTACATAAACATCTAATAACTCAGAAAACCTTAAGGAAAAAAATATTTGTTTATTAATCAATAGTACTTTTTATTAAAATTTAAACTAATCTTCTAGTAGAAATTAATTTTTAATTGGACCAATTTGCTGTAAATGTTTTTGTAAGACTGAGACCCTCAGTTTTAGATCCAGCAGGGGAAGCTACCAAATCTGCCTCTATAAAACTTGGAGCCGAGGGAATAAAATCATTACGTATAGGAAAAATGATTGAGGTAATAATAGAAGGTAATGGTGAAAACGAAGTAAGAGGAAAAATTGATTTATTGTGTGATAGGTTATTTGCAAATACCGTTATTGAAGATTATGAGTATTCACTAGAAAAATTATAAGATGGATAATTTTACTGTAGGAGTTGTTGTCTTCCCTGGTTCTAATTGTGATCGTGATGTTTCATGGGCATTGGAAGGTTGTTTAGACATAAGAACAAAGTACTTGTGGCATGAGTCTTCAGATTTAAGTGATGTTGATGCAATAGTTTTACCCGGAGGATTTAGCTATGGTGATTATTTAAGATGCGGAGCAATTGCGAGATTCTCTCCATTAATAAATGCCTTGGATGAGTTTGTTAAAAGCGGGAAAAGAGTTTTAGGAATTTGTAATGGGTTTCAAATTTTGACAGAATCAGGATTTTTGCCTGGTGCTCTTGTTGCAAATAAAAATCTTAATTTTATCTGCGATGACGTTGAACTGGACATCGTTTCTTCAAAAGGAGGTTGGTTTAAAAATGTAGATGAAAAACAAACAATTAAATTGCCAATAGCTCATGGGGAAGGAAGATATCATTGTGATTCTGATACTATAAAGAAACTTGTAGATAATGAATTGATAGCTTTGAGATATAAAAATAATCCCAATGGATCTTCATTCGATATCGCAGGCATAACTAATGAGAAGGGAAATGTTCTAGGTTTAATGCCTCATCCAGAGCGAGCATGCGACGAGACAATTGGTGGGACTGATGGTCTCTTTACATTAAAATCATTAATATTGAAATAAAAAAAGACCCCCAATTTTGGAGGCCTTTTTTTATTTAATTTGGGAAGAAATTAAACAGTAGCTTTTACTTTTGGATCCAAATCACCTTTTGCGTAAAGATCAGCAAAATAATTAGTGCTGTTTTGTTTGATCTTACTTGCTTGACCTTCGCACCAGAACTGCTTGTATCTATCAAGACAAACTTGCTTCATATATTTTCTAGCAGGCTTGTTGAAATGTCTTGGGTCGAAGTTTGCCTTATCAGCAAATGCTGCCTCTCTAACCGCGGCAGTGAAAGCAAGTCTGTTATCAGTATCAATGTTGACTTTCCTAACTCCATTTCTTATTCCCTCTTGAATTTCTTCAACAGGAACACCATATGTTTGAGGAATTTCACCGCCATATTTGTTAATGATATCCAACCATTCTTGGGGAACTGAACTAGATCCATGCATTACAAGATGGGTATTTGGAAGTGCTTTATGAATTTCAGCAATTCTGCTTATTGCAAGAACTTCTCCTGTAGGTTTTCTTGTAAATTTATAAGCACCATGACTTGTTCCTATAGCAATAGCTAAAGCATCGACTTTTGTTTTAGCTACAAAATCTGCAGCTTCTTCAGGATCAGTCAGAAGCATATCTGTAGAAAGTTCACCTTCAAATCCATGACCATCTTCCGCTTCCCCTTTTCCTGTCTCTAATGAACCTAAACAACCCAACTCTCCTTCAACACTAACTCCAACTGAATGAGCAAAATCTACTACTTTTTTAGTAACTGCAACATTATATTCGTAACTAGCGGGTGTTTTTGCATCAGCCTCTAGAGAACCGTCCATCATTACTGATGTGAAACCATTTATTGCTGCTGAGTAACATGTTGATGGCTCATTACCGTGGTCTTGGTGCATTACCACTGGAATATTAGGATATGTTTCTGTAGCAGCAAGGATTAGATGACGTAGGAAAATTTCTCCTGCATAATTTCTTGCCCCTCTTGAAGCTTGGAGGATGACAGGACTATCAGTTTCATATGCTGCTTCCATGATTGCTTGAACTTGTTCAAGGTTATTAACATTGAAAGCTGGAATACCGTAACCATTCTCAGCAGCGTGATCTAAAAGTAGTCTTAGTGGAACGAGGGCCATAATTAAAATAAGTTAAATGCTATGTAAAGCATATGTTTCCGAGAGTTTAGTATAAAGAGGTATCAAATGTCACGTCATTAGATATACAAAATACTAAATTAAAGCAACTTACTTTATGACCCAGAGTACATTTTTAGGATTTTTTAGTTAATAAGTGTAGCCTGCTACAAACAATTGTTCATCAGATGAAGGTTGAGATCCTGCTACATAGGCACCTTTTGAAGCTTCAGAGTTTGCTTGAGCTCTTGCTATTAATGCTTTTTGACCTCCTTCAACGTCTCTTCCTTTCCAGGCCTTTAAGCATGAGTGTTGTAATGCTCTTCCATAGGAGAATGAAACATTCCATAAAGCTTTCCTGTAAAGAGTGTTCATATTATTTAGATAAACAGAAGCAGCTTCTTCGCTTAACCCTCCTGATAAGAAAACTATTCCAGGAACAGATGCAGGAACGCATCTTTCCATAGTTCTAATTGTCATTTCAGCAACCTTCATAGGATCAGCCTTTGTTGGACAATCTGCTCCATTAACAGTCATAGAAGGTTTTAATAGAGTGCCTTCTAGAAAAACTCTATTTGCTTGGCAGGCACTATAAACCTGCTTTATTACCTCTTCTTGAACTTCAGCAGTTTTTTCAATAGGATGGTCGCCGTCCATTAAGATTTCAGGTTCAATAATTGGTACTAACCCAGATTCTTGAACTGATCTTGCATACCTTGCTAATCCCCAAGCATTCTCTTGAATTGATAGTTTTGAAGGACAACCATCATTTGTAATTTGCAGAACTGCTCTCCACTTTGCAAATCTGGCACCTTGTTCATAATATTTTGCGGCTCTTTCAACTAACCCATCTAGGCCAGAGCAAAAAGTTTCTACATCTCCTCCTCCTGGAAGTGGATTTAGGCCCTTATCGACCTTTATACCTGGAATAATACCTAAATCATTTAGTTTCTTAACCATTGAATCGCCATCTTGGTGATTCTGATAAAGAGTTTCTTCGAAGAGGATTGCGCCACTTACATATTTGCCAAGACCTTCTGTAGTAAAAAGCATTCCTCTATATGCCTTCCTATTGTCTTCAGTATTTTCAACGCCAATTCCAGCGAGTCTTTTACCCACTGTTTTAGTGGATTCATCTACCGCTAATATTCCTTTTCCTTTAGAAGCTAGTAATTGAGCATTTTCTTTAAGCTCATTTTTGTAATAATTTAAAGCCATTCTTTAATAATTCAGTTCAATTGATTTTTCCAGAATATGAAAAAAAAATAAAATCAATCCAATACTTTATCGGGTGATAATTGCTACTTATAAATGTATAGCCTTAAATTTTGATACTTAATCCACTTTTGGAAGATTCTCTTATGGCTTCGCAAACTTTATGACTAGCAAGTCCCTCACATAAGCCTGGGATTATAGGTGTTCCATTCATTATACTCTGGGCCCATAAATTTTGAATTCTCAAAACTGGAGCTATTCTCCCATCAGTCCATGTTTTTTCAAAATTAAAACTTGAATCTGCAGTTAGATTTTGTATTTTATTTTCATTGTTTGAATATTTTAAATTAAAACCATGTACATAATCTTTTTGGTTTTCGCTTTTAAGAATTAGTGAACCTTCGCTTCCATATATTTCTAAACTAAATCCTCTACCATTTTTAGAAATTGATGATAAAGATACCTGACATGGAATAAGATTCGAGCTGTAGTTTGATATTTCTATATTGGCTAAACATACATCTTCACTCGTAACATCATTTAAATCAGATGAATTAGGTAAGGGTCTTTTTTTTATTGATGTTGCTAACTTGCCAGACACGTTTATTGCTTCTCCAAAAAACCAATTCAACATATCGAATGCATGAGTACCTAAAGCGCCAATAACTCCTCCACCTTTTTCTTCCAATGAATACCAATTCCAGGATCTTTTGGGGTCGGATCTACTGCCCATTAACCAATCTAATTTGACTAAATATATATCTCCTAAGATATTTTCATCAATAAGTTTTTTTGTCTGAAGGAAAAGAGGTACTGCTCTATATTCAAAATCAACACATACGCTTAAATTATTAATTAAAGATATTCTCTGAAGCTCTTCAATTTCTGAGGAGGATATTGAAACGGGTTTTTCTAGGAGCAAATTTTTATTATTCTCTAGAGCTTGTTTTGCTAACTTAAATCTTGATTCAGGAGGAGTGGCAATAATAATTCCATCAATTTTTGGAGATTTAACTAAGTCTTCCCAATTATGAAAAAAATCTAAGCCCGTTTCTTTTTCTATTATCGATTTTTGCTTTTTCTCGTAATGATAAATTGCTACAGGAGTTAAGTGATCAGACTCTTTTAATGCCTCTAAATGAACTTTTTTCCCAAATCCTAGTCCTGCGATTGCTATTTTTAATTTTTTATTTTTAGTATTCATTCTTATTCATTAATAGACTCTGAACAGCTATTTTCAATAACAACATCTATAAGTTCATCATTATTAGAAGTTTGCCATTTTGAATTGAATTGTGGAATTCCATTTATTGATGTATCTTTGAACTTTTTTTCATTGCAATTAATTCTCATTACATAAAGTGATAACTCTCCATCATCATCAGAATTAGTTGGATTCTTAAAGAACTTTGTTAATACACTTATTTCACCATTTGGGAGCGACTTAATACTCCCTTTATCAAGCCATTCTTTCCCATCATCATTCTCTTTTAGTAGGACCCAATCAACATTTCCTATCGCATATGAATAGGAGGCAAAGTTAAAAATAAAGAGTAGAAGGCTTAAAGAAAAATAAAATAAATTAGAAATTATTCTCATTTTATATATTTGCTTCTGCAAGTTCTTTTACACCATGAATTTTTAAAATTTTAGTCAGAGTGTCCTTGAGATCTTTCCTTTTTACTATTACATCAACAAAACCATGCTCAAGCAGATATTCAGCTGTTTGAAAATTATCGGGTAATTTTTCTCTTAATGTTTGTTCTATAACCCTTCTTCCTGCAAATCCAATAAGTGCTTTAGGTTCCGCCAAAATTAAATCACCTAACATCGCAAAGCTGGCTGTTACCCCTCCAGTAGTTGGATGAGTTAACAAGGGCATATATAGGAGATTTTTCTCTTTATGTTTTTTTAGTGCTCCAGATATTTTTGCCATTTGCATGAGACTTAACATTCCTTCTTGCATCCTTGCTCCTCCTGATGCGCAAACAATAAGAATTGGAAAATTTTCCAAAGTTGCTCTTTCAATTATCCTTGTAATTTTTTCACCAACTACTGAACCCATGGATCCTCCCATAAATCTAAAATCCATAACAGCTAATGCTAAAGGCATTGAATTCACAGAACAGATACCTGTTACGACTCCATCTCTTAAACCTGTACCTGCTTGACTTTCTTTAATTCGATCAGCATACGCTCTTCTATCTTTAAAACCCAAAGGATCTGTAGGACTTAGTGAACTATCAAATTCTTTGAATGAATTTTTATCAGCAATTATATTTATCCTTTCATCACTATTAATCCTATTGTGGTGTCCACAATTACTACAAACATTAAAATTTGAAATTAGGTCTTTTCTATAGGCTACTTGCGAACACTCTGAACATTTAACCCACAAACCATCTCCTTCGTCAGTATCCTGGGAAACTTTCCCAACAAATTGATCTTTACGCCTTGCGGCAAACCAGTCGATTAATGACACAACTTTTCCTGTTTTTTCTATTTAAATCTAAGTAAGGTACTTTTATCAAGAAAGATATATAAAAATTTGAGATCCTCTAGATTAAAAACTTCTCAAAGTTAAAAAATAATGATCTGAGTTGATAATCGAGAATTAATTATTATTTATTTTTCTCCTCAATCATTTTATGAATTATTGGAGTGAGAATTAGTTCCATTGCGAATCCCATTTTTCCACCATTTACAACGATACTTGTTGGACTTGACATGAATGAATCGTTAATCATTCCAAGCAAGTATTGAAAATCAATACCCCATTTCTCTCTTGCCCCTTTTCTGAAATGTATGATCACAAAGCTCTCATCAGGAGTCGGGATATTTCTGCATATGAAAGGATTTGAAGTGTCAATTGTGGGAATTCTTTGGAAATTAATATCAGTTTTGCTGAATTGTGGGCAGATGTGATTTATATAATCAGGCATTCTTCTCAATATCGTATCCACAATGGTTTCCGCTGAGTAACCTCTTTCTGCGTTGTCTCTATGGATTTTTTGAATCCACTCTAAATTTGTTATCGGAACAACGCCAACAAGTAAATCAGCATAGGATGCCACATTGTATCCATCACCTTCTACCCCGCCATGCAAACCTTCATAAAAAAGTACGTCTGTTCCCTCAGGAATATCTTCCCATGGAGTAAATTGCCCAGGTTCTAGGGATGTCCCAAGTCTTGTATTATGTTCTTCTGCTTCTTCAAGACTATGTAGATAATATCTTTTTTTTCCTCCTCCAGTTTCACCATAGATTTTAAAAAGTTCTTCTAATTTGTCAAAAAGATTAGCCTCGGGACCAAAATGAGAGAAATTTTCACCTTTTGAAAGAGCGTCTGCCATCGCTTTTTTCATAGGCATTCTTTCAAATCTGTGGTAACTATCACCTTCTACAACTGCGGGAACAATATCTTCTCTGGCAAAAATATGCTCAAAGGCTCTTTTTACTGTACTTGTTCCTGCTCCTGAAGATCCTGTTACAGCAACTACT
>CACFEJ010000022.1 GCA_902565305.1 uncultured Prochlorococcus sp. | reverse complement strand
ACTTTTAGAATCATGTTATTAAAAAAGAAGGGTTATTTATTAAATGCAGCCTGGTACTTTTGAATTATTGATCCTAGTATTTATCTTTTTAGGTCTTCAAGCCTGGTGGATTATCCCAATAGTTATTAAGAATAATAAATTAAATAATAGAGGTAAGGATTTAAGAGAGGAAATTAAGCAATTAGAAAAGTTATATAAAAAATAAATTAGTTTATTATTTTTGCAAACTACCTATTATTAGTGAAACTCAAATATCTAATGAAATTAAAAAAATTTATTCCAGTTTGCTTACTTTTTATTGGTACTTTAGCTTTACCAAAACCTTCTCTTGCAGAAGAAAAGATTGAAGTTATTCCTATTATTCAAAGTTCAAAAGGACTAAGTGGTAAAATTTTTAATTATCTCGAGGGTAAGCCTGAATTAAGACTCTTAAAAGTAAAAATTCCAGTTGGCTTGAAAACTCCAATTCATACTCATCCTTCCCCAATGTTGATTCATGTCACCAGAGGAAGATTAAAGCATGTGAGGGGTGAAGAAATTAATTTCTTTAAAGCAGGTGATGCATTTATAGAGAGTAATAATGGGGGCCCCCACTATGTGAAAAGTGTTGGGAAGAAGCCGGCCATACTTCACGTGGGGGTTGTATCAGTAGTTGGAATGCCTACAGCCATAAATAAATAAGATTTTTCTCAAAGTTGTTCTATCAACTATGAGGATTAAACTTTTATGAAGAACAGCTGTAGTGAGATACTCCTCCATAGTTAAAATACTGGCTTGGCTTTAGTCGATTATATTTTTGATCTATTTCTGAGGATTGTTCTATATATGGATTGCTAAAGACATCCTGTAATTCTTTTATTTTTTTGTAATTTCCTTTTTCAGCTTCTTCATATGCGGGAACGACCATCCATTCGCGCCAAGTATAGACTGGATTAAGGGATTTCATTGATGCTGATTTTGCTTTAATATTTCCCTCTTTCTTCAAGATTGATTGCCAGTTTTGAAGCCATACTTCCCATTTATTATTGAGCTCATCATTAATTGGAAAATAGAAACTGTCTTTTAAAGAATCTAAGTTATCAGGTATTTCAGAGAGTTTGCGGAACAAAATTGTATAGTCTGCTTTTGAAATGACCATGAGATTAAAAAATTCATTTATTAGACTTTCGTTGTAATGTTCTAAACCAAGCTTGTTTGCCCACATTTTCTTCAACTCTTTGTTCATCAATTCTGAAAAATCCTTTTCGATTTGATCTAACTTTTCTTGATCTTGTTTGTTTTCTGAAAGTAACGGACTAAGAGAGGAACAGAATGTTTTAAAGTTGATTGCCGCAGCAGAAGGTTGGTTGAAAAATGAGAAATGTTCACCTCCACCTGTCCATGGTTGAAATCTTGGATCAAATAATTCACAGAATCCAAAGGGGCCATAATCCAAGGTATAACCACCAGCAGCACAATTATCACTATTGAAGTTACCCTGGCAATAACCAACTCGCATCCAGTTGGCTATTAGTGATATAAGTCTTGATCTGTATAAAGAAGCCAGTTTTATTATCTTACTTTCAATTTTAATCTCATATTCAATTTCATCTTTATAATTTCTATCAATAAGATGTTGAACTATCATCTTTAGTTCATTGAGTGCCTCATCATGCGCATTATTGCGAACTCGTCTTGCAAAAAGTTCAATCTGGCCTACACGTAAAAAAGATGGAGCGACTCTCGTAGTAATTGCCGCTAGATTATCAATCATGATGTCAGGCTCAAAATACCTGGACCCTTTGGAATACCATGGTCTTCTAACTATTTCTGAACGTGAGACATAAAGTGTTAAAGATCTTGAGGTAGGGACTCCCAAGGCATCCATTAATTCCTGTGCGAGAAATTCTCGAACGCTAGATCTTAGGACTGCTCTACCATCTGCTCCTCGACAATAGGGAGTTGGACCTCCTCCTTTAAGTTGCATTTCCATTCTTTTCCCATTGAATAAACCTTCAAAAACAGAAATTGCTCTACCATCGCCATAACCATTGCCAGTTCCAAAAGGACATTGTTGGGTATATTCAGTCCCGTAAATTGATAATGCATAACCTGTTGCCCAACCAACAGGACTCATTGGATAATTAGCAACAGAAATATCCCCTGAGAAAAAACGACAAAAATTTTGGTCTTTAGTAAGATCTGAGCTTAGATTTAGTTCTTTAAAAAGTTTGTTGCTATGGGAAATATATTCTGGTTCTGGAATAGCGGTTGGAACAACTGGTACGTAATGACCTGAATATACTGAACGCGGCTTATGATCATTTCCATCTTTTGTTGATTGAGGATCTGCTTTAAGAGAATTAATAAAAGAATAGTCAGATAGTTGAGAAAATTCAGAAAAATTTTCTGTAAGCTTTCCCTTTAGTGAATCAGATTTTGTTGACATCAAATTTGTTATCTATTCTTGTAGGCGTTCAAATTTCTTTAAATTAAACATCTAAATGTATTTTATATAGATTCTATTAGGGATGGTTTTTGCCGACACGTTTGAGATTAAATAGAAGTTAAAATTTAATACTTCATTAAAAAAAGTTCTGCAATATATTTATTGTCTTGAAAAAACTTTTTGCCTCTGAAAAATTTCAAAAGGAAATTTTCATAATATTTAGCCTTTAATAGAAGTCATTGGTAATACTTGTTTTTTTGATTAATTTTTTTTATTTTGCTCAAAATTCTCAAAAAACATACAAGAAATTTAATAGCTTAAAGCTTTGTGCCTACCCCCTTATTTTTGCACTATATCGCAGTAAATTAATTCAATTTTATATATTATTATTTTTAATATATTTTTAATTTACCCAGCCTTTGAGCAAATCGAACACACTAATAAATAGTCCAAAACCAATAATTGGGGGCGCAACCCACCTTGTCATAAATTTCAAATAACGTGTCGTTTTGATGCCTACTTTTGAATCACTAAGTTCTTCATTAAACTTTCCAGGTACTACCCATCCCATAAAGAAAGTAACCAAGAATCCACCAAAGATAAGTAATACACCTCCAAAAATCGAATCAATAGTTCCAAGAATGTTTAAGTTCAATGCAGAAGGAATGCCTGCTAAAAATAGGAAAAGAGTTATCAGCCAAACAGATTTTTCTCTTTTAAAACCAAATTTATCCATTAAAGAGGAAACTGGAACTTCCAATAATGAAACAGAGGAAGTTATTGCTGCAATATAAGCTAGTGCAAAAAATGCAACAGCTACAATTCTTCCAACCGCTCCATATGAACCAAGGCCCGTAGGAATTGATATAAATAATGCACCAACTGTTGATTCAGAAATAGCATCACTTAAACCAAATGTTAAAACAATAGGAAAAGTAATAAGTCCTGCCATAAGACCCACCAAAGTATCTAATGAAGCAACTCCAACACTTAGTTTTGGAAGATTACTCTTCTTATTTAAATAGGAAGCATAAGTCACCATAACTCCAATTCCTAAACTTAAAGAAAAGAAAGCTTGTGTAAAAGCATTTCTTATTGTTTGAGGGTTCCTTAATTCATCAAAGTCAAACTTAAACAAAAATGTTTTGTATCCTTCCCATGCGCCTGAAAGTGAAGTGGCCCATATTGCTAGCGATAGAAGAATGATAAAAAGTATAGGCATAAAGAATCGCGTCACCTTTTCGATTCCTTTTTTTATCCCTGATGAAACTATTATGGCTGTAAGAACAAGACTTAATAGGTGGCCCAATAAAACACTGCTACCACTGCTAATTGAGCCAAAGAAAGCTTCTGCTTCACTTAAATTTTTTGGTAATCCAAAAAATAATGAATGGAACAAGGTATCTGCGGTCCACCCCATTATGACTGAATAATATGATGCTATTCCCAAGGGAGCTATAAAGAAAAGAATCCCTAATGGATACCAATTTTTTCCAGCTAACTTTACTGGTGCAAGCAATGTGCTTGCAGTGGCGTTTCTTCCTAAAGCCATCTCAGCAACAAATACCGGAAGGCAGACAATTATAACGATTAGTATATATAAAAGTACAAAAGCAGCACCTCCACCTTGAGAGGCTCTGTAGGCGAAACCCCATAGGTTACCAAGACCTACTGCGCTACCAGCAGCTGCAAGAATGAATCCCAACTTACTAGTCCATTGTTCTCTTGGAGAAATTTTTGAGTCCAAAATTAAAATCTGTTTTTTATAGTTGATTTATAACCCATAAATAAAAATTAGTTAATACATTGCTTAATAAAAACTAATCTTTATTCAATTATTTTTTTGCAAAAAGATTTAAAATCTAAAAAACATCTCATTATTGCTATGACTATTGAAACGACTATTTTAGATTTTCAACTAAGTAATACTTTTGAACAATATGAATCTCATATGAATGCTGAGGAACAGCAGTCGATGTTTAAAGAAATGGGAGTTAAAACTTTTTATATTGGTAAATCATTAGATGATCCTCAACGGGCGACTGTAATTTTTCAAGGACCAAAAAATGTTCTATACGATATTTTTATGAACCCTGAAACAAAACCTATTGTTGAAGCTTCAGGGCATATATATGCTGGTACAAAAATAACTCGATGGATTTCTTGAAAAATAAATTTTTTATGAATTATCAACTTTTAATTGAATCATATTCATTTGGGACATCCCTTTCTGAGCAAGAAATAGAACTTTTAAGTCTGGAACTTGAAACTCAAATCATGAACATTAATATATCAACAGATTTTGGCTGTTTTAAATCGGCCCCAACCCATATTTGCGAAGGTCTAAATTTAAAAAAAGATACTTATTGGATTATGTGCCTTGCTGAAATATTAGATTTACACAAGCCCCCCAAATTTGGGAAAACAAAAAGTGTGGAGGTTTTTGATTTACTTCTTAAAAAAGGACTTGTTATTGGTTAATTGTTTTAGTATTAAAAAAGTTGTCTTTTCTTTATTCTGATAGCATTAACCTAGTGTCAGATAAAGAAATGAAAGATTCTAATGAATTGATATTGGGAGATATTATTAAGCTAACGAGATCAAGTGAAAAGAAATTTAAACTAGGAAATTTTAAAGGGGCAATAGATGACAAAATCAAGGCTAATGAAATATTGAAATCCAAATCTTGTGATGAAAAAATTATTGAAAAATTTAGAGAAGAATTATCTAGTTTATATTCTTCAAAATTTGATCTTATATTCGATCATAAGCTGAAAATTGATGAAATAAAGAGAAATGAGATAGTAAAAATGTTGGAACAAAAAAGTAAGGAAAGATTAAAAAATCTTGATTATAAAGGAGCAATAAAAGCCTTTAGGAGGGCAGAAAAATATTTTTCAAATTAATATCAACCTAAATCTCTAAGTTTTTATAAGAGAAATTAAATTTATAAGTTTGAGTATAAAAAATAATGAAAGGGTTGATTTTTTTTCAGAATTCGTTTCTCTAAAGATATATCATTTTTGCTACTACTCATGGTTATGCCCCAATCCACTTTGGAAAGCTTATTATTTTTTTTGATACTTTCTCTCGTTGCAACTTACATTGTTAATTTAAAGTATTCTTCAAAATTAAAAATACAGAAGTAGTTTTAATTTATCTTTTGTCTTAATTAGATTTATTTCCTTGGATCACTCCAAGTTTCTTTGTATAACCAGCTCAAAAAAGTAAGAGTAAGTATATTCCCAAATGCATAACTTATTCCTAATAATGGGTCATAAATATTGGCAATAATCGTCGACATTATAAAGATTATTAACCCTGAAACAACCAAATCCTGAATAGGCAAATGGCTAAAATTTACCGAATTAATCATTTGATAATTGTTTTTAATAGTTTAAATTAATTATAAAACCAACAAGTACCTTATTTATTTATAAGGCAATATCATCTAAGATATGAATAATTTTAGGATTGCTAAAATAATTGTAGTTTTTTCATCATTAACGTATTTGAGTGTTTCTTTTTTAAGAAATTATAATTCTCAAGAAAATATAGAAAAAAGATGTATCCTTAAATTTGAAAAAGATTTTACAAATAATTTGGAAACATCTCATGAAGAATGGAATCAAATTTTAGATTTAGCTGATAACAATTATTTAAAATGTATGGGAATACCTCATTTTTAATTATGGGAGAGGCAAAGAGAAGAAAAAATTTAAGTATTCCGCCTAGAAAAAAAACTGAAGATATAAAATTGCCTCAACTTGATAAAAAAGCCATACAACAAAAAGTAAGGTCTACTTTGTATAAATATCCAATTATCCCTTTTCTTTTTTATGGAGCTGCAATATTGATCCTAATCGGAGGTTTATTTTATGTTTTTAAATCCTTCAATATAGCTTAATTCAAAGGATTATTAATTTTGATATTTATGATTTTTTGGCATCATCAATAAAAAAACTTGAAGGATAATAAATGAGCAATTTTTATTGTGAAAATAATCAAAGAAATAATATATAATAATTATTTACGATTGACACCATCTTTAGGTGCTGTAATTTTAGATTAAATTAAAACTATTTATGAAAAAAATAAATAAAAAATATGCTGAAATAATGCGTCAAGCTGATAATGCAGTTGGAAGAAAAGAAGTAGTTAGTTTATTAAAAAAAGCTGCAATAATTATGTCTAAATCTGAGGAAAACTTAGCTGCTTAAGTTAGAAAACTATTTTATTAGGATAAATAAAACACCATAAAGAATGATTGATGAGGATGCAGCCATAATGATAAATGGTAGTATCATGCCTGAGTTTAACCATCTTAAAAGTCTAATTTTTTTGTTAATTACTCTTGGCATTTTTTCTGAATCCCTTTATTGCAACCTAACTAGTAAATAAATGGTGTAAATGATTAATTAATCTTTTTAAATATCATTCTTTGGCTATTTTGGAATTTAATTTTTTAAAGAAAATTATTTTAATTTCGTACGAATTTTTATTTTGAATGAAATTTTTAGGTAATTAATACCTTGTATTCTTCAAATTTATTATGCAAGATTTAGAAACATTAGATTTCTAAATAATGATTGAAAATTTAAAAGATAGCCCTGAAGAATTTAAAGAATATGATTCGGAACTGTTACTTAAAATTCTAAATAAGACATCACTGGATAATGAAAAAGGTGATGATAAAGAACTCTTTGTTGATGAAAATTGGAAAATTAATTCAAAAAATATGAGTAATATAATTCCTTCAGATAATTCAAATTTGAAAAGAATATTATCGAATATTTTCCCAAATAAAAAAATAGTGATTCAGGATAATAATGATGGGTCGCAAACAATTTTCTTATCCTAATTTAGGAAATATTAAAAACTTATATATACTATCTATTCAATATTTATTTTTTTGAGAAAAATTTAGTAAAAATTACTCTCGCGGAATTTTTTTAAAGATGTTAATGTTCAATAACGTTCATCCAAGTTTATATCTCTGGACGCATGAAATGGGAGTAGGGAACGGGATTCTCATTAACTGCAAAAGACTATGAATAACCTCTTACAAATAAGAGAAAAAATCAAAAGAGCCAATAGGGTATATGAAGCCCAACTTTTGGCTACTAAAAATGGAGAAGTCACTCCATACAGAAGATCCGTCTTTGAAGAAAGAATCAGGAAAACACAAAAAGAAATGAAATTGAAAGACTCAAAAAATTAAATTCTTTTTTGAAACTGATCAATTAAGAGGGGGTTTTAGCTCTCTCTTTTTTTATTTTTATAAAAACAAAGTAATCATTAATTTATTTTTTCGATTATCGATTATTAAAAACAACATAATTTTGATGCTTTTACTATTGATTTAATTTATATAAATGGCAAATTTAATTCAGTAATTAAGAGTTAAACAAATATGTTTAAAGAGAAAAATAAACAAATTAAAACCTCACCCAATAAATCAAATTTAGATCAAGTTTTATGGTTTATAGAAAATTATTTGCCCCAAAAGAAAGATCAAGGTGTTCAAAAAAAATTGTATATGGATAATCTAGAAGCAGAGACTATTAATATATTTTCTAAATTAGCCTCTTCACGTTCTAGAACATTATTACCAACTACAAAAAATACTACAATCTCTTTTACCTTTGGTAATTGGGCCTTGCCTTATCTGAAATTGCTGAAGAAAATAGGAATAGCTAAGTAAGAAAATTGTAATCCGCTAGAACTAGATTTATCCCGCAAATAAAAATAAATAAAGATTAAAAAGTCTCAAAAAGTTCTTTTTGAAATTTAAGGAGGAATACTTACTTTACATAAAAAATACAATTGCTAAGTTTAAAATAAGATATCTATTGATTATGTTTCTAAATTATCTGCCCAGTGAAATGGTTGAAGTTGTTGGTTTGACAATGATTTTTTCATTTCTAGTTGGAACTATATTAATTTTGTTATTTACATCAGATCAGGCAAACACAAAGAATCTATATTTAAAGAAGGCTAAATAAATTTTAAATAATTTATTTTTCTATAAAGGACCTCTGTTCTTAATAAAGTTTACTCGCAGGTGTAGAACATAATTTTTAATATTGATAAATAAATAAATTTAAGATTATGGGCGAAGCTAAAAGAAGAGAAGAATTAGGATTACCACCTAGACCAAAAAAAAATGAATTAAATAAATCTGATAGATACCTTTCATGGCTTCCAATTACTAAATCAAGAATTAAGAAATACCCTTATATGGGTGTAGCAACAATGGCACTAGGAGCGATAATTTTCTTAGTAAGTGGGGGAGCAAATAGGATTAATTAATTAATTAAATTTTGGCTTGGCTTAGAATATATCTAAGATTTTTTTTGTAATAGTTTAACGCCAGATATTATTGAGATTATTGAAGTTATACCTAGAAAAATCGAGTAAAAAGGTTGCAAATTAATAATGCCAAAATTACCTGTATGCCATTTTATTAACCAAAAAGCATCTATTCCTAGTGGCTGAAGAATACTATAAATAGTTCCAGATAAAATAGTAATTAGTAATGGGATTGCTGAAATTGCGGTTATTTTTCTGTGAATTTTTCTTTGATTTGCTTTTAATTTTTCCATCTATTTCCTCAAATAGATATGTAATTCTTTTTCGTTTTTGCACGGCATCCATTTATCTTGATTCTTATGTATTCCTTCGCAACCAAGTTCTAAAGATCTATTTTCGGCCTCCTCTTCAGAAAGAAATGTACCCCTCATATGTGCATGCGAATAACTATTGAAATTTAGAGATAAGGAAAATAAAAAAATAAAAAATTTAAAATTTCTAAGAAAAATATGCATTATTTCAAATAAGTATTTGTATTAAGGAGAGATTTTATCAAATATTTTTGTTTTGCCAGTTTTACTAAATGAAACTACTTTGTAGTTCTCATAATCATGAGAGTGCGATTGGTGAGAATGTATTTCCATCCCTGGAGAGCCAATTGGCATGCCCGGAACTGCTATCCCATTAATATTTGGTTTTTCTATAAAAAGTTTGTTGATTGATTCAATCGGGACATGTCCTTCAATCGTATAGTTAGCTATTTGAGCAGAGTGACATGATCTCAGATTATTGGGAATTTGATATTGGTTTTTAATTGCTGAAACATCTTCAACTATATTATCAACAACTTGTAATCCATTATCTCTTAAATGATTGATCCATTTTTTGCAACAACCACATGATGCTGATCTGTAAGAAAAAACTTTTGGGATATCTATATTTTCTAACGTTTCTGCACTAATCCTATGAACGTTATTTGTATTTGCAAAAAGCATTCCAGAAGCAATTAGATAATTTAAAAATCTGGTTTTTATAAGTACTTTATTAATTGCCATACAAATTAAGACGATTAAATTCTATTTTTTAATTAACAATAAATGAAAATTAATTAAATCGCTATTTAATCAAAATTAGGACACTCATAATTGCCATTAAAAGATTTTCTATAAAACTAATAATTCCCAAAGGAGTTTTTGAATATCCACCAATACATGCACAATTTAATTTTAATTTATCCAAATAAACAGCCTTAAATACTGAAATCATTCCAGAAATTCCTAAAACTAGAGCAATAAAAATAATTTGAGAAGGTGGAGAAGAATTAAGAAAACTTATTCCAATTAATAATTCGCAAAAAGGAAAAATATATATCCAGCCGTCAAATTTAGAAGATATTAAATCATATTTCTTATAACTTGTTCCAAAAGCTTCAATATCCATAAGCTTGAGCATCGCTAAAAGACAAATTGATATCCCCATAAAAATTTGGAAACTTTTGAGCAATGAAATGGTTATCAGAAATGAAGTACCAAAGACTGCAATTAAGGGGATAAATGACTTAATCTTCATTTTTAACTTTTAAGGATAGAGTCACAAATACTAGATGGATTTGCTTGTTTGACTATTTTTAGTCTTTTGATAAGTTTGTCTCGATCTATTTGATGTTTTAAATATTTAATACATAAATTTTTTTCCTTATATACCTCTGCTATTGGAGTAATCTTTACAGCAACTGCAAAAGTACCTATAACTAAAAAAATGTTTGTAACTAGTCTAATGTTTGGTCGAAAATTTGATCTCATTCGTATTCTTTATTTCTGTCAATAACTTCCCTTAAATATATATCTTTTAGCTCGTCGTTGTATCCATTTTCTTTTACAAATTTCTCTAATTCCTTCAACTCTTTTTCTGTCATTAAGCAGATTTGGATATATTGTTTTTCATATCTTCAATTTGGTTGATTAATTCATCTAACCATTTTGTATTATTTTCGGATTTTTTCTGAAAATATGAAATTTTAGGTTGATTGATTTCTAATGTCTCATAATCTCCACTCATAAATTCCCCCTAAATTTATACTCTGCATAATTTATCTAGAGAAATTATGTCAATCAATAGGCTCTAATACTTATTTGACGTTTGCCATGGGTAAGAAGTCATCTTTTTTATAGTATAAATATCAAGGAATTTATCGCTAAAAAATATGGCAACTAATGAAGAACTAGAAAAAAGAATTGAGACTTTAGAAAAAGAAGTACAACACTTAAAAGCTATTCTGCAATATCAAATGAGAAATAAGAAAAAGTGAATTTTTCTTATTGCTTAGAAATTACTTTTGGTCAGATAAGCATTTTCTCTTTGTTGTTTAGGGTACCTAATGTCAAAGCTAAAAATTAAAAATTAGTACATAATTT
Organism: uncultured Prochlorococcus sp.; assembly: GCA_902565305.1. GTDB lineage: Bacteria > Cyanobacteriota > Cyanobacteriia > PCC-6307 > Cyanobiaceae > Prochlorococcus_A. Next base: position 5,636 of record CACFEJ010000022.1, on the reverse strand, counting down.
AGTCACTCTTGAAAAATAACTTTAATAATTGATATTTAGAACATATTTGTTTATATATATATATAACCACTTGATATGATTAACTCAATAGCTATTACATTGTTATTTTTAGGCTCTTTAGCCGCTTACAAAAGACTCAAAAGAAAGAAACGGCGATTTCACGCACCACCTACAAACCAGCTTCCTAGTTGAAGATTAAATTCCCTCTTCGTCTTCTCCAAAAGGATTGTATCTAATATCCCAGATGAGAACTACTGCTATAGAAAAAAGCAATAGCCCAAAAATAACTTGAGGAGGAGGAAATAACATCAACGAAGTATAACAATTATCAATAAGCTTTGTTTATGAAAATTTTAATGGGTAATCGATATTGTTTGGTTCTAAATGTTTTACATAACATGCTGTAGTGCAATCTACTCCCTCATTATTGATGCTACAAGAAGTTATACATTCGAAAAAACTTTCCAAAGCATCTGAATTTTTAATATTTGAAAAAATGTCATTTTTCATGTTCAATCTTCCATTCTGAAGCTTATCTAGCAATTAATTTTTAATAATGTCAAATTTTAGGTAAAGTACCTATTCACCATTTTTTTTTAAAAAACTATTGAATCTATAAGTTTTTTCCCACCCTTCCTCCAATAGCTTTTTATATTCATTTCTCGCTTCTTCTATAGATTCAACCCTAGAGCCTTTCATAACTGGCTTACTTGATCGCTTAAAAACGCAACCATAAGAGATTAAAATTGCATTAATCATAGAAGAGTTCTTAGAATTATCTTCAAAAGGTTCAAATACTTTAATCCTCGATCTGTCTTTATTGATTAAAGTAAATTTTTCCATAAAAAAAGGGCGTTAGCTTCGCCCAATCAAAAGCGGGATAATCCCCATCACCCACCCTTTTAAAATCTTAGCACTACATATGGTGTTTGTAAGTATTTATAATTGCCTATTGATGGGGTTGTTTGTTTCTGTTTAATTTGTCATTATAGGAGTCCCCATCACCTTGGCTCGCAAGAGTCTTTTTTTTTGCTATTTTTTATTACATGGCTTAAGCCCTTTTAAATTAGTGTTTAAAGACTTTTTATTTAATTTTTAAATTCGATAATTAATAATTAAAAAAATAATCTTATTCATGCAAACTTACATCGTACACTGGCAATTTCCAGATCAAGAAAGTCATATGCAAGGGGCCGAAGCTTTTGCGGGTTTTGTTGAAGGAGGATGCGAAGGTGATGAATTTGATGGGTTTAAAGTTCTTAATCGAGTAGTAAATCCTGAGGGAGCTAATGGTTGGGCAATAGTTGAATCTTCAAACCATCAGAACATTTGGAAATGGAGTAGTATCTGGGTCGATAATTTTGGCGTAGAAATTGAAGTTACACCAGTTCTAACGGATCAAGAATTTCTATCCGTCCACAAAGAAATTGCAGCAACCTCTACTTAATAATTAATCTTTTTTTGTTCGACTGTTAATTTAATATAAAAGGGCAGTAAATATTTTTTATGGGAAAATTTTCCTCTGAAGAAATTGATAGTCAATACAATTTAATAAAAATGCTTTTAGCTGAACCTGAAAAGTATAGGGATGCTATTAATGCAATAAAGAAAGATATTGCATATATGCCTATAGAGCTTAAAAAAAAACTTGAGGAAGAAAATATTATCTTATGAATGAATCGCAAGTAGCATTCATCATGACCTTTAATTTTTAAAAATTAGTAAATAGCCATTCTCCTAAACTAACCGAGGGAGTCTAAATCTCTACGGTGGTGAACTGTTGTATTTCCGTCATCATGTGGAACTTTCTGTTCTCTCATTAAATCTGCAATTGTTGGATAATCTTTTGTATTATCAATATCTCTTGCATTTTTATCTTGAATTGCGAATGGTGATCTTTTTAAATTCATAATTAATTTCCTCAAAATTTTTGTTGGATTCTGATTACAGATCCTGGGTTGTCATGTACGTAAGAGTTGAATTCTCTCGCAAGCATTAGGCAATCGTATGCATCTCGTGCGTAGAAGCCAACTTCATGTGTCTTATTTGATGAATCTTTGTAACTCAACACATATTTATTACAAGATTTTATTGGTGTTGAAGGCATTTGATTTATTTCTGTTACAACTAAGTTCTAACTAGGGACGCTTATCAAACGACTAATAAAGAAGTACGGTTTAAGGCACAAACATATACGGATAGAGGACCAACAACTTAATTTAAAAATGAATATAATACCCATGTATATTCTTAAAGAAGGGCAATAATTCCTTTACTCCTATGTAACTCTAAATTTTAAGAGGGTATGTTTCAGCTAGAAATTTTCATCAAAAACTATAACTTTATAAAATTACAATTATCTTGCTAAATTAGTTACTTCAAGATTATAAATATATTTTTCTCCATCATCATCACCATCGTCATCATCATGAAAGGAAGAGATTAATATAAATACTCCTCCAAGTCCTAGTAACATAGATAAATAGAGAATTGGATCTGTCATAATTTAATTTTGAAACATTCAAATTAAATTTGAGGAAGCTTTTCAATTTCTATATTTTCTTTTAATTATTTAGATAAAAAACTTTCTAAGATCAAAAATTGTTTTTTTATTTAAGAAAACTGAAAATAGATCTAAAATAAAGAAAATTTGCTGTTTATTTAAGTGAGTTTTAAAAATATTTCAAGAATCAATGTGCGGAAGATTTGAGCTTAAAACTAAATTTGAGAAGTTGCCAAGGATTTTGAAACAAAACTATCCAAGTGAACTTGATTCTAAATACGAGACTCAAAATCTAATAAGACCTAATGATCCTGTGCTTGTAATTAAAAACGAAGGGAGAATTAAAACTACTTTTATGATATGGGGCTTTATTCCCCCGTGGGCGAAAGACCCATTTGATAAAGAGAGGCCAAGACCATTTAATGCAAGATCAGAAACCCTAGAAGAAAAAAGATTATTCAGTGGAAGTTGGAAAAATAAAAGGTGCCTAATACCTGCGAGTGGTTTTTTTGAAAAAAAATATCTTGTTCGAAAGACAAATTTTGAGACTTTTTGGTTGGGAGGAATTTGGAGTAAGTGGACCTCACCAGATGGAGCAGAACTTGAGAGTTGCTGCGTTTTAACGACTAAACCAAACGATTTAATTAAACCTTTGCATCACCGCATGCCTGTGATCGTACCTAATGGATATGAAGAACAATGGACAGAGCAAGTTAAAGATGCAGATGAATTAAAAGGATTATTTCCAATCATGATGGGTTGGTCACCTGATGGTTGGCTATTAGAAGATTTAAAGAAAAAAGAAACTGATCAAATGAGTTTGTTTTAAATGGAACTCTTATCAATTCCAAGGTTAGATTAATGGCTAAATCATATTGGTTGATTAATTTAAATAGGTCAGAAGTTAAAAGATTTATGAAAAACGATAAGAGCGTTGATGGAGTTTTTGAGTATATGTTTATAGATACTGGAAAAATAGTGGGAGAATTAGGAAATAATCCACCAGTAATGACAAATACAGTTTCTGTTGAAATAGATTTAGCTAGAGAAATTTATGAAAGATTACTTTCTAAGGGATGGAGAAAAATTGAAAAGAATTGGAATTAAAAGAGAAAGATATGCGTGGTTTAATTTACTGATGAAAATAATCTGTAATTCAATATTGAGAATACTAAATGAAATTGACAGCCGATCTAAAATATGAGGAGATTATTAAATTATTTTATTTAGTTCAGATAAAAATGAAAAATCTAAAATGGCTATCAGAATAAATAAATATTTAAGTGAAGTCGGTTATTGTTCTAGAAGAGAAGCTGATAGATTAATCCTAGAAGGAAAGGTAACCATTAATGGCAAAATTCCAGAAATTGGAACCAAAGTAGAAGATAGTGATCAAGTAGTAGTCAAAGGTCAAAGAATAGAAAAATCAAAGAGACAAAAAAATATATACTTAGCCTTTAATAAACCTGTAGGAATTGTTTGCACAACAGATAGAAAAGTAGAACCAAATAATGTCGTAGATTTCATTAAATATCCTAAAAGAATTTTCCCTATCGGAAGATTAGATAAGCTCAGTGAGGGATTGATTTTTTTAACTAATGATGGAGATATCGTAAATAAAATACTCAGAGCAAGAAATAATCATGAAAAAGAATATATTGTAAAAGTTAATCGTCCGATTGATAGCGACTTTATTCAAAAAATGAGTGATGGAGTTGAAATATTAGACACAATAACTAAAAATTGTTTCGTAAAACAATTGGGTCCAAGAAAATTTAAAATAACACTTACACAGGGACTTAACCGTCAGATTAGAAGAATGTGTGAGGTCTTAGGATATAGAGTACGATCATTAAAGCGTGTAAGAATTATGAATATTAAGTTAGACCTGCCAACAGGAAAATATAGAGAACTTAGTAAAGAGGAACTACAAGAATTAAATAGATTACTCGAAAACTCCTCAAAAACATATGAATAATAAAAAAAACAATAAAAGTAATTGAGAAGTTTAAATTAATTTGCGAGCAAAAATGCATGATTTATACGTTTCGACTTTTGAACAAATAATTTAAATAGTATGGAACGCTTACTACTTGAATCGCCATGGGTTAGTAATTGATTATTATTTAAACGCCTATTAAGTATTAACAGTCCTAGCCCTCTCTTTTTTGTCCAATCTACCTCAGCTCTTTTCTAACCCTGAGCAGTTAATTTTTTCTATCCTTATCTAGCTGCTTCTTTCTTTAATTCTTCTCTGATTGTAATGACAGGTGGTTCTTTGCCCTAGGTAGAAGTAAACTTCCCAGTATCAATAAACATATATTAAAAATTAGAATTACTCATTTAAAGGATTGGATAAGCTATCCATCCGAATAAGGTATAGTTAATAATGACAGCCATGAAACCTATCATTGCAAGCCTTCCATTTGTTCTTTCAGCAATAAACCAATAGGTATTTGGCCATTCAAAATCTCCCCCCATATTGGATTTTTGATCTTTTGAAATTTGGTTCTCTTTAGGAGAATTGTCCTGATCAAGATAATAATTACTATCTGGGTAAAAACTTTCGCTTGAAAAGTTATCTTTAAATTTACTCATTATTGGTGATTGAATTTTACATATACTAAAAAATAAAAAGGCTAATTAGGTTAAAAAATATATTCATCAGCTAAAATTTTATTTTCTTTCCAGGAATAATGGTTAGGGAAAATCTAAAAAGTGCTCCCAAAGCATGTAGGGAAATACTAAATAAATCTAAAAAGAATATTCCTCATAATTGGGAATAATCTAAATCCTTTTTTGGTCTTTTCTTTTGGAAGAAGAAAATTCTTGCAATACTTATCACTGTCTCCAACAAGCTTTTCTAATTCCAATTTTGATTCTTTATAACTTTGACTTTTTTTATCACCAAGTTGATAAGTACATAAGAATTTCAATCTTTCATTTCTGATTACTGGTTGAAATTGCCTTATAAGAAAAAATATTGTGAGTGAAAGGCTTATTAAACCAGCAAAAATGATAACTGAAGAAAAATTAGATATAAAATAAGAATAATTATTTTTCCTTTTTACTATTTTTCTAGATTTGGAATGAACTTTTTTTCTTGTTGGATTTTTTCTTCCCTTAAAACTAT
>CACFEJ010000021.1 GCA_902565305.1 uncultured Prochlorococcus sp. | reverse complement strand
TACTGTAATTTCTGGATCCTTGATACCTGTCACAACAAACGCTGGCTATAGTAATAAAAATTATTCAAAATCGTTTTATGGGGAAACGGTTAAATTAGGTGATGGAGGAGTTAAAACTTTTGGGACTTTTTCAAAAGGAGAATTGAAAAAAGTTGGAGTTATCATCTCAGAAGATGCATTAAGTGGATTGCCGCAAAATTGTGGAGTTGATGCCCCAACACCTGGAGCTAAATGGCTGATATGTCAATCAAAAGAAGGTGAAAACAAAGGGAAAATGAATGACACTATGGTCATAACTCTTGATATGCCCAAAAAAGTTGTAAAAGAACTTGGAATAAAAAAATTAGATTTAAGTTGGCTCCCATATGGACATGCACCTGAAGGTGTTTGGGATAAGCCTCAATTTGATATCCATTTCCCTTTCATGAAACCTACTGGAGGCAACGATAGTTCAAAATACTACGCTCCAAAAACCAGTTCTGATCAATTACCTGAAGGATATATAGTATTACCTGGAAGTGGATTCCCATGGGATACAGATGCATTACAAAGTCATTCCCACGCGGCCAGTCCTGGAGATTCTCCAGAATTTAAAGGAGGTAAATTTCTCGGAAATTTTTTATATCTTTCTTATGAAGGTAAAGCTATTGGATATGAAGCTTATGTAAGCAAAAAACTTTTAGATTCAAAAGATTACTACATTCAAAATTTGAAATCCCCAAAAGTTTCATACGGATCAGATAAAGCTCCAACCAAACTTGTGATTTCTTATTTGCCAGGTGAGGAAGCTTATGAAGTTTCTTTAGAAAACTACATAAATGTTGAAAAAAAATAAAAATCAAATCCCTCTAAACTTCTAAATTTAAAATTAAAAATGTAGTATTTTTCTTAATTTAATATGACAATCTGAATTCCACCCCTGCAGTTAATATATTTCCTAGATCTTTTCTTACATTGGGGTTAACAACATAATAAATTTTGGGAGTTATGAAAAGATATGGTTTTATTTGTGCATTATATCCAATTTCCCAAGCCCCCTGAAAATCACTAACTTCACATCCAACTACTTCTGTACATAGTGATTGGTTTCTACTCCTTTCAAGAACTCCTTCATTTACAAGCATATGAGCATATCCCAAGTAGAGAATATCTTTATCTCTTTTCCCAATACCTTCATAAGCCAAACCTCCATAAAGACCTTTTGTTGTACTACCTCTCCTTTCCCATGGACTATATTTTGCTTTAAACCAACTTGTAAGACCTCTATTATAACTTCCTGCTTCTCGATAAATCATTTTTTCAACCATGAAATAATACTGAGAATTACCCCAAAGTTTTTCTCTTTCATCATTTGAATATCCTTCTGGGTTTTCTGCAGTTGGGAAGAAATATTCACCATCATGAGTGAAAGTATTGCTTAAGCTATGCCCAGTATGTAATTGACCACCTAATCTAACAAACCATGGTTTTTCAAAGTTAGACTTATCTTGGCTATAAGTTCCTCCTCTATAGGTAGCTTCATAAATAATTTCTAAACCATATTCATCTAGATCCCAATACTGTTCTAATCCTCTTTTATTATCTAAACCACCACTTGGATCATAATAACCATTCATAATCATTCCTTTTAAATGAAGATTATTTCCAACTTCTCTAGCTAAAGAAATGCCCATAGGAGCGGTTGTAATTAGAGGTCCATTAGCTGTGCTAGGTGTCGTTCCTATGATTCCTGGTTCATTAAATGCCCAGAATCCATGAAGACCAGAAACTATTGATTTGTTAAATGTAATCCAAGGATTTGTTGCACCTATTCTCCAGTAATTAAGACCATTATTCTTACCCCATCCTTGTTGAAACCAATATTCAAAAACTCTAGGCCCCTGCATATCAGTATTAACATCTCTACTTCTTCCTACATCAGTATAAAAATAACCATGATATTGTCTTGTTCCTAATCCTGCTGGATTAAGTGTATTTCCATATGAATATAATGGGCCAGAATTAAGTGCTTCTGGCCAAGTAAATGAAAAGTGTAATTGACCACCCGTCCAATCATCACTAACAAATCTAGAAAAAATATCTAAACCAAGAATTAATTGAGAATTAGCTTGCCAATATTGATGTGGACCCTCTCCCGCTATTCTTTCATCACTTGAAAGATTACTATCTAGATCAGCTGCAGAGTCTAACGCATAACATCCATAAAGATCTATTCCTGACTCATAAACTTTTTGCCTTGAATCATTATTACTTATAGCGCTTAGTAGCTGATCATTATTTTTTCTTGCAAGAATAAATTCTGGTCTCATATAAGTATCAAGTCTTCTTGGGGTCGCTGGGACTTTTAAGTGTCTTAATACGTCACAGTGCTTTTTTTGGCTAAGATTTTTAGGATCAATTTTTTTATACAATTTCAATCCAAAGGGATTAGCTATAAGTTCTTCATTCTTTTTTTCATCAATAGTTTCCTTTAAAGTCACTTTTTCGTTCAAAAAGAATTTTTTTTCTTCAACCTCTGCCTTTAATGGAGAGATTAGAGCGAAAATTGATAAAAATGTTAAACAAATTGTTTTTAATTTCATCAGTCTGTAATAACTAAGATTTAAGCTGTTCCACTAATGTAAATTGATCCCAGCAATTCCATAATTCATCTATTTTGCCCTCTGAGATTTTAAAAATAGTGATCCCTTTAACATCTATTGATTTACCTGTTGGAGGCATTCCATAAAATTCACCTGTCTGTGTGCCAGTACAAGTCCATCTTGTAATAACCTTATCCCCGCTCTCAAAGATTTCGTTTACATCATAAAACGCATCAGGAATACCTTTAATAAACCCACCAATAAATCCTTTTGCATTTTCAGCTCCAACAATATCATGGGCATTTACGTGGCCAACATAACCATCAGTAAATATACTGTCTATTAAGTCTAAATCCTTATTATTATAAACCTCATAAAATTTTGAGGCAGCTTCGATATTTGAAGAAGTCATGACTTTAAAAAAATAAAATTATAAAAAAGCTCCTAAAAACAGATTTATGCTGAGTTTAGAAGAATATCAGCAGCCATTTCTCCCACAACTAAAGCCAAAACATGATTATTGCCACCTGTCACATATGGGGTCACTGAGGAGTCCACAACATGGAGGTTCTCAACCCCATGAACTTGTAGTTTTTGGTTAACTACACTATCCATTGGATTTCCCCCAATTCTGCATGTCCCTACTGGATGCCATATAGTAGTTACATTCTCTTTTATATAATCTTCATGCCCTTCTTTAGGGGGGAGAAGAGCATCAGAAGCTAATTGATTGAGCCCATTTGCATTAGCTAACTTAATACAAAGGTCGATTGCTTTTTTTAATGTTTCAATATCGTTTTGATTAGATAAATACTGAGGATCTAACTTTATTCTCTCACCATCCCAATGGACTGATCCAACACTTTGCGGCTGTACTAATATTGGCAAAAATATCATAACTGGAAATTCCAATGGAGGTAATAATCTTTGTAGTGGTTGCGGAGCTGCGGGAGTAAAATTTAGTTGAATATCTGGTGCACCATATGGGCTGTTATTATTAAGATCCGCGAAAAGTACATTTCCTGTAAGAAGTTTTGGATTAGGGAGTTGTTTTTTTAATTTAAAAAGTACTGGTAACTGCAAATGATCCATAAGATTTTTACCCACTGAAGGTGCCTCAACCTTTATATTTATATTTGCATTTTTAAGGATTTTAGGATCACCAATACCAGATTTTTCTAAGAGTATTGGGCTACCTAAAGCTCCAGCAGAAATAATAATTTTTTTATTACAGGTTATTTTCTTTAATGAACCATCTGCCAATTCAACTTCTACACCATTAGCTACATTATTATGAAGAGTAATTCTTTTGACTTGTGCATTAGAAATTATTTCAAGGTTTTTGTTATCGAGAATTTCTTTTAAATAAGCTTTGAATGGGCTATGCCTGTCGCCATTTTCATCAATATTAAATTGGAGAGGCCCTGCTCCAGAATCTTGAATGGGACCATTATAGTCCCAATCATCTGATTTATATCCAATATCTTTTGCCGATTGCTGAAATTCTGGACAGTATGATGTAGGATCAGGACAATTTCTTACTTGTATAATTCCTGTCTGAAATCTCCCTTCCTTGGGACCGTCTATATAATTTTCAATTTTTGATAAAGCTTTATTTAAATTACTCATGCTCCATAGTTCGCCACCTTTCTCAGATAGTTGTTCATAATTACTTTTATGACCTCTAACAAACATCATTGCATTGATAGAACCGCTACCACCGACAACTTTCCCCTGATTTATGTTAATAACTCTATTAGAGAGATCCTTCTGAGGAATTGTCTCGTAATTCCAATCATATTTACTACCCCACAGATTAGGGAAACCCCCAATTTTATCAATATTTGCAGTCTCTTTGACTAAGTGACCTGCTTCAATAAGAAGAACTTTTTTTCCTGCATCTACAAATCTCCTAGCAAGAACCGAACCACTTGATCCCGCACCAACAATTATATAATCATGCATTTAATCTAAAATTCTTGTTTAATCAAAAAATAGCACTCGGTTTAATTTACAGTTAAAATTTTCAGGTTAAATTCTAGTTTTGTCAGGATAACAATATTTTTATTAAAAGAAATAAATTTAATTATTCAGCAAGATATAACTTAAGTTAATAAGTCTATAAAATGTATCAATTATGTTCATTAAAAATACAACTAAAAATGAGAGCTTAAATACAAAAAAGAATAAAAAATTATCAGAAATTTACTATGAAAAAGTAATGAATAATGCTGATATCAATTCAATACCAAGTATCTTAAATGATGAATTTACCTTTACAATCCCTACACATCCTGAGGTCTTTAAAGGTATAAAAGGTTTTGAGGAAGAAGTAACTGGCTTACATGGTGCATTCCCTGATGTTCATCTAGATGTTCATCACAAGTGGTGTTTCGAAGATCTGATAATTGGTTTGTGGAAGGGTACTGGGACACACACCGGCGACAAACCTTTAAGTACTCCTAATGGCCCTTTACCCGCAACAGGCAATAGCTTTTTAATTCAAGGAGTAAGTTGGATAAAAGCAGATGGAGAATTGTTAAGAGAAAATTTAGCTAACGAGGACACTTTAAAAATTATTCATGACTTAAAAGTTAGAGATTTTTCAGATTTATACAAGAATGCAGCAGCTTCTTTAGTCTATGGTTTTCAGTTTCCGATAAAGGCAGAATTTCCATCAATTTCACAACTTTCAAAAAGTTCTACTTATTTAGATCACCCATTGTTATTATCACCTGCAATTGGAACAGCTCAAATTTCAAGTTTCTTCTCAAAATACTGGAGCTCATTTGAAAATGTAAAATTTGAAATTACACAAGCAAAACGTTCAAATTCAATCAATGCATATAGATGGGAATTTACTGCAAATCATATTAATCCATTTTTCTCTATTCCAGCCAGCAATAAAAAAATTAGTCATCAGGGGGTTACTATTTGCATACTTAATGGTGATGGAACGATATCATCTTCATATATAAATGAAAATTTAATTGTTTTAATTGGACAGATGACTTCCTAAGCTTCAATGCGGACTAATTATTTTGGCCAGAATAAATATTGAAGAATAACCCAAAGCTCCAAATATACTTACATATTCATGAGTCCCTTTATAAGCTTCAGGCACAACAGATTGTAAGATCATCGCCATAACTCCTCCCCCTGCAAGAGAAATAATAAAGGCTTGCACAAATAGTGGAGCTCCCGACAGAAAGACATATGCGCATAAAGAGGAAAATGTACATACAAATGCCACAGTAAGCCATATTATTGTTATGTTTTTCAAACTACTTCCTGATTTTCGTAATCCAGCTCCACTTGCTAATCCTTCAGGAATATTGGCTAAAATAATTCCTACTATTATTGATGCACTTACTATCCTATTTTCAAGGAGACTTATACCAATACTTGCAGATTCGGGTATGCCATCTATTAGAGCCCCCACGATAAGAGCCGAAGATAATTTTTTCTCTTTACAGTTACATTTTCCTGATTCGGAAGATGAAGGCGAATGTGCTAATCTCACTCCTAAATTTACAACTAATCTATTTAAAAAAATATAAAGTAAAATACCAGTTATTAATCCAATTAAGGTTGGATATACCCCTCCCATCTCAAAAGCTACATCTAGCAGGTCATATGATAATAAAGCTATTAAAACTCCTGATGTAAAAGCGAGAGAGATTGATGTAAATTTAGTATTTATATCAAATCTAGCTCCACAAAATGCTGCAATAGGCTGAGTACTGTAAGCAATAAATCCCCAAAATAATGCATCTAGTGCAGTCCCAGGTACAAGAGCATTTTCAGAAAGTACTAAAAAATGATTCGCAAAATTTACTAGCATCAACCCAAATACTTAACAGAATATGCACCAGTATTAAGGTCTGCGAAAAACTCGTGCGAACCAGTATGTTTTGATTGGAATTGTAATGCAGGGGGATTACCATGACTAGTAAGTTGACCGTAAAGTTTCAATTCTTTAACTGTCGCATTCTCTGCATAGGGGTTTGAACCGTTGAAGTCAGTTCCGTACCCATCCAATTCATAATCTGCAAAAACCATCGACCAATTTGAAAGATTGCCTACATATTTGTAGTTATATGTTTTGTTAGCAATGAGATCAATTTTTAAAGAATATTGAGATTTTCCTAAATGAATCATTAAATTTTTATCAGATTTGGGATCCCATGCTTCTAAAGGCTTATCAAAATCACCGACAATAGATAAGTTATTTATCCCTAATGTTGGTTTTAATAGCTCCTCTCCATTGATTGTTTCAATACAAAAATTATCGTTAGTTTCATTATATGAAAATTTCAATTTTGTTTTTTTATCCAAGGAAAAAGGGATATTGAATTCGTGAGGCTTACCATGCCATGCAATACCAGATAATTTATTTGTTTTTCCATTATTTAATTCATCAATATCTAACCAGCATCCTAAGGCCATGGTATCTAAGAACAGTTCATTACTAATTGCAAAATTTACAGAATGTTCACCTGAGTCAACTTCTAGTTCTATTTGATGAATATTATTTTCAAGTTTTGTAAGATCTCTATGAGGTTTTGTTGGATCAAAAGAATCCTGCTTGTAAATTGATCCTAAAATTTGAAAATTCTTTAAGTCATTTAAAATTACCGGTTTTTTTACATTCTTAGGCTTTACACATTCAATATTAAAATATGGCTGTTTACTTTTAGGATTTATCAAATTAATCTTGTAAATACCATCCTCAAATATTTTAACAGTGATAGCTGAGTGTTTTGAGGTGCCATTGCTGCTGGAAAACCCACAACCTTTTACAATTGATCCTTTCCCATTGTTAAATCCAGAAAATCCAAAATTTTCCTCTTTATCAGCAGATATAAGAAATTGATAAACTCCATCAGCTCTAAAATCAATTCCACCATTTTTCATTAACGGTATTTGAATAGACCATAAATTATCAGAAACTTTTTCAAAAGATCGATTAGGTAAATATGGATTAAATTTTTCAAACATATTTAAGTTATCCCATACAAATCCATTAAGTTCATAACTTTTAAAGTTGGTAACTACTTCAATATCCTCGGAAAATGAACCTTCAACTATAAAATTCAATTCATAATTACTTGAATTAAAAATTAATTCTATGGTTTGGTCTTTTTTTAAGAGGAAATTTACATTATCTAGCGTCTCACCATTTTCCTCCTCTTTAAGTTTCCAAACACCATTTAAATAACTCTTTACTTTTAATATGCGGCGAAAATTATGATTGATAACAAACCTTATTGAATATGCTCCATTGAAATAATCTTTAGAAGGCCCATAAACTTTAAACTTTAAACTCCAAAGATCATTAGATAATCTTCTTAAGTCTAATGAATTATCAAAAGGATTCCATCTCCATTTTTTTGCATGCACATTACCAAGAATAGAAATAGATTCTAATTTTTCGGAATAAATGAAATTCTTTTTATACGATGGAAATTTCAGAGACATTTTATCCTTGAATTTTGAAAATTAGTACTCTAAAGATAGCCAAAAATTAGGAATCAATTATTTAAATTATGTCTTGATAAAAAGATAATCTATTACATAAAGGAAAAAAAAAATTAATTTTTTAAATACAAGCTATTTTTTAAAATTTTAAATTGATTTCAAATAGTTTTTGATAACCGAATTATTTTTTTAATTATCGGATAAATTTTATCAATAAGGACCTTAAATGACCTCAACAAAAATAAATTCTTCCTTGAAAGGTAAAAATTTAAACCTATCTTTTGAGGGATTTAAAATTTATGAAGGTAGTGGTCATCCTTTTGGCGCAACTGTTACAGAAAATGGCGTTAATTTTTCTGTTTACAGTCAAAATGCAACTTCAGTTGAATTATTAATATTTGAGAATCCAGATGACTTAGATCCTATAACTAAAATTCAGCTTGATTCTACTGATAACCATACATTTTATATGTGGCATATATTTGTTGAAGGTGTTAAGCCTGGAATGGGATATGCTTACAGAGTTGATGGGCCTAATGAGCCATGGAACGGCCATCGTTTTGATAAAGAAAAAGTTTTAATAGATCCTTATTCAAAAGGTAATTGCCTTACTTTGTGGGATAGGGGTGCAGCATGCAGGCCTGGAGATAATTTACATTGCAGTATGAGAAGCGTAGTTATAGATTCTAGGAATTACGACTGGGAAGGAGATATGCCTCTTAAAAAACCAATGTCTGAGACTATTGTTTACGAGATGCATGTAGCTGGATTTACTAAAAGTCCTACTAGTAAAGTTAAGAATCCGGGGACATTTAAAGGGTTAATAGAAAAGATCCCTTATCTTCAAAGCTTGGGCATTACTGCGGTTGAATTATTACCTTGCTTTAGCTTCGATCACAAAGACGTTTTTGGAGTTCATGATGGAGTCAAATTGGTTAATTACTGGGGATATAGCACTATGGGGTATTTTGCTCCTCATCAGGACTACTGTACATCAGAAAATTCAGGATCTCATCTAAACGAATTTAGAGATATGGTTAAAGCCCTTCACAAAGCAGGCATTGAAGTAATTTTGGATGTTGTATTTAATCATACCGATGAAGGCAATCATCAAGGACCTACTTTTTGCTTTAAAGGATTTGATAACTCTACTTATTATTATCTGACAGGTGATGATGGTTCCAAGCAATTTTATTATGATTACACGGGGTGTGGTAATACTTTTAATTGTAATCATCCAATAGGTGAAAAATTTATACTTGACTGCCTAAGGTTTTGGGTAGATGAAATGCATGTTGATGGATTTCGATTTGATGAAGGATCGGTTTTAAGTAGGGGAGAAAATGGTGCCCCTCTAGAACATCCACCAGTAATTTGGTCTATTGAATTAGATGAAATATTGGCTGATTCCAAAGTTATTGCAGAAGCTTGGGATGCTGCTGGTCTTTATCAAATTGGATATTTTCCAGGAGCTAGATGGGCAGAATGGAATGGTAAATATAGAGATGCGGTAAGAGGATTCGTCAAAGGAGATTCAGGATTAATTGGGGAAGTTGCCTCTAGGATAAGTGGAAGTGCAGATTTATACCAATGGCATCATTCAGAACCAACTAACAGCGTAAATTTCATAACTGCTCATGATGGGTTCACACTTTATGACTTATGTGCATACAACGAAAAAAATAATTGGGCCAATGGAGAAAATAATAATGATGGAATTAATGATAACTTAAGTTGGAATTGCGGTTTTGAAGGGCCAACAGATGATCAGTGGATAAATGATTTAAGAAAAAGGCAAGTTAAAAACCATGCATCACTTTTAATGCTTTCGATGGGAGTTCCAATGATTGTAGGTGGGGATGAATTCATGAGAAGTCAAAATGGGAATAATAATACTTACTGTCAAGACAATGAACTAAATTGGTATAACTGGGATCTTATAGGTAGTAAAGAGAGCCAAGAAATGATTAGATTTTGGAAAAAGCTTATTGAAAAAAGAAAAAGATATTTAGACCATTTTAAAGGAAAATTTTTTACAGGAAAGAAGAATAAATTTGGTCTTTCTGATATTACTTGGCATGGAACCCAATTAAATAATCCTGACTGGAGCAACAATGAATCCAAATGTTTGTCTATGACAATTGGAGATGTAACATCTGGGTCAAACCAAACAGAAAATATACATTGCATGTTTAATATGCATTGGGATTCTGTTTCATTTGATATCCCACAAATTAAAGGGCTTTGTTGGGAGAGATCAATTGATACATCTTTACCTTCACCACAGGATATTGTTGATCCAGAAGATTATGTAGAAATTTCAGAGACAAACTATATACTTACTGGGAGAAGTGTAGTAATTCTAGTTTCGAAAGAAACAGGATAATATTCAATTCAAAATTATCCAAATCTTTCAAGAAATTAATTACAAAAATTTAAATAAGCAACCATGACTACCAAAAACCAATTAAATTTTTCTTTCTCTGATTTAATAGCAGGTTATATAAGAAAAGTTGATTTTCCAGATGTATTTGATTCTCAAGGAGAAGTAGAATTAGAAACTTCTGATGGACGTTTTTATACTGTAAAAATAACTGCTGCTTGTTATGCAGAATTGGTTCGCAATTTAGGGGAGCCATTCCAAGTTGCTCCTGAATTGAAAGATATTCTTACTGAAGGAAGATTTGTTCATGCATATGGACTTTTCTATCCTGAAAGCGATAGATTAAAATTTGAGGCAAAGCATTTACTTTTATTCGGACGAAATACTAATGAGTTGAGATTTGAAGAGCAAAACTGGTGGATAAAACAGATACAACAATTACTTAATTTTTATCTTGAATCGCAGTTTAATGTTTATGAGGGTGAAACAATAGATTTTAAAAATTTCAGAACTGATTTAAGTGCAGAAGGTGCAAAATTGGATGGAGTCCAAAATCTTGATACTATTTCAAGACTAGTTTATGGATTTGCCTCAGCATATTTAATTACAGGAGACGATAGAGCTCTTGATGCGGCAAAAAAAGGAACTGAATATATGCAAAAACATTTTCGCCATCAAAATAAGTCAGAAGGAATTTGCTATTGGTATAGCCAAATTGATATTCAATCTGATGGAAGTGTGAGGAAATATATGGGTTCAACTGCAGGAGGGGATGAAGGAGGTAATGCAATACCTTGTTATGAGCAAATATATGCATTAGCTGGACCAACTCAAACTTATCGAGTTACGGGAGGAAACCATATCAAGGAGGATCTTGATGATACAATATCTTTCCTTAATCGTTATTACAAAGACCATGGTCCTTTTGGAGGTTATTACTCTCATATTGATCCAGTTACCTTCGACGGTGAAGCTGATTCATTAGGAATTAATAAAGCTAAGAAAAATTGGAACTCAGTTGGAGATCACGCTCCTGCATATTTAATTAACCTTTATTTAGCTACAGAAGATGAAAGCTATTCAACTTTCTTGGAGGATACTTTCGATACAATTTGTGAGCATTTTCCTGATTATGGATACAGTCCATTTATGAATGAAAAATTTTATAAAGATTGGTCACATGATTTAAACTGGGGTATTCATCAAGCTCGATGTGTAGTAGGTCATAACTTAAAAGTTGCTTGGAATTTAACAAGAATGCATAGCCTTAAACCAAAAGAAAGTTATAAGGTTTTTGCTCATCAAATAGCTGATGCAATTCCAGGTTCTGGTTGTGATAACCAAAGAGGCGGTTGGTACGACATGATGGAAAGAACCTTAAAAGATGGAGAAGAGAATCATAGATTAGTTTGGCATGATCGAAAAGCTTGGTGGCAACAAGAGCAGGGTATACTTGCTTATTACATAATGGCTGGGGTTTACGATGACAAACCTGAATACCTAAAGTTTGCTCGTGAGGGAACTGCCTTTTATAATGGTTGGTTTCTAGATTATGAAGAAGGTGGAATATACTTTAATGTTTTAGCAAATGGGCAACCTTATGCTTTAGGAACTGAACGTGGTAAGGGAAGCCACTCCATGGCAGGTTATCATTCATTTGAGCTTTGTTATTTGGCCGCAATTTATACAAATTTACTTATAAATAAACAATCTATGGACTTTTTCTTCTGTCCAGAACCAAATGCATGGGAAAACAATATCCTAAGAGTTGCTCCTGATCTTCTGCCAAAAGGTAGTATTGAACTATCTGAAGTTTGGATTGCAGGTAAATCTTACGACAACTTTGATAAGGAAAAAATGCATATTTTCCTGCCAGAGTCTGATAAGGCATTACAAATACGTTGTAGAATTGCTCCAGCAGGATTAACTTTTGATGCTGATCTTATTAAATTTGAGGATGGAATTGCTTCTTTTGCTCTAAAGGGCAAACTTACACGCTCTACAGTTAGTAAATTAAAGAAATCGGTAGAAAATTTAAATGGTGTAAGAGGACTAATTCTTGATTTAAATGATCTTGATGAGATTTCAGATATAGGATGGAATTATCTGTTATTTACGAAACAAAGAGCGGGAGCTGATTACACTCTCAAAATTACTAATGCTAATGAGAGTGTAAAGCAAAGCTTAAAAGATGCTGAACTTGACGAAGAATTTCAATTAGCTTGATAACTCTTGAGAGATTTTACGAAACAATCTCTCTATTATTAATTTTTAAAAATGTCTAATACACTCATAAAAGAATTTAATAATAATGGGTTTAACGCCGCTAATAAAGGAGATTTTTTAACTGCTGAAAATGAATTCAAAAAAGCATTCTATTTAAACCCTCTTGATCAAGCCCTATTATTCAATTTTATAAAGGTTTTACACATTCAAAAGAAATATTCAGAAATATTGGATTTTATTAGTAAAACATCTTTTCAAACTAAAAGTAATTGGGATCCTTCCATACTTTTTTTGGCAGGGCAATCTGCAATACAAACAAACAATGATGAATTAGCCAGAGAAATATATGAGATATTAAATAATAAGAACCCTAAAGAAGCTGAATTTGCTCTCCCTCTATCTCAAGTATTCCTAAAACTTGGAAATTTAGAAGAAGCAATTTCTATTTTAAAAAGGACAATTAAATACAACCAAGAAAACCCATCTCTTCTGTCAAATTTAGCGATCGTACTATCCGAAAAAGGGGACTACAAAAAATCAGAAGAAATTTATTTGAAAGTAATTAAAATTACTCCTCGCCAATTTTTGGGATATTACAATTATTCTTTATTTTTATACAATCAAAACAGATTCGAAGACTCATTGAATTCTATAAACAAAGCATTAGAGATAGTTCCAAGTGCACCTGAAGGTAAAAATATCAAAAAAAAGATTTTGGAAAGACTTACATCAAACAGAGATGACTCTACCAATATTGATAAAGTGTATCTAGCTATAGAAAAAAAAGATTGGGAAAAATCTTTTTATTACCTTTCTAAAGTAAATGATTCTGAAAAAGATTCTAAATTTATTGCAGCCTTAACATATTTACCTGAAAAATATCAATCAAGATTTGGAGATGTCAGACAATTTGACCCCCAAAATTTAGTAAAACGAGAAAAATTTCTTGACGAATCTGATGAGGTTATTTCTACATTAATCAAACTAATAAAAAATAGTCCCACCTTAGTATGGAATAGACCTGAAAAACCTACCAAAAATGGATTCCAAACTCATGAAATCTTAGCTGATGAGGGAAGTAATATTAGTAAGCTAATTTATAAAAGATTACTTAATTTAGCAAAAGAATATTTATTTGATTCTTTAAACTTTGAAAGAAATTATGATCAAATAAATTTTAAATTAAGTGGGTGGGCTGTTATTCTTCAATCTGAGGGGAGGCAAGAAAGACATATACATCCTGATTCATTAGTTAGTGGCGTACTCTATTTAAAAACTCCTGATATTGTTTCTGAAATCTCCAATGAATATGGCAATTTATTATTTCCTTCCTATAAAAAATTATCTATAGCTCCCTCATCAGGTGAATTAATTCTTTTCCCAAGCTACTTACCACATGAAACTACAAAATTTAAATCTTCTGAAGAAAGAATTTGTATTGCTTTTAATTTAATAGATGCTAGGAAATGAAAAAAATTAATTACGTCAAATTCTTTAAAAGCGCTATAAAGGCTATAAGAGATGGTCCTTAAATTATTTCTTTTAAAACAAATTTTTTAAATTAATTTTATTATTACTATGAAAAAACGAATTTTAGTTGTTCTCTCTGAGTGGGGATATTGGGGTGAAGAACTTATTGGACCGCTTGATGTTCTAAAGGGAGCTGGTTATGAATTAGATTTTATGACCCCATTTGGCCGCAAACCACCTGCTCTTCCTCCAAGTATGGATGAAGAATATATTGATCCTCCTTTAAATAAATGTGTAACAAGTCCTCATTTTGCATCTAGGACAAAAGAAGTGGACACATCTGATTTACTATCATCTCCGATTAATTTAAGTCATAAATTACCTTTGATGCCTTATTTTAATAGTGATAAATTTGGCCTTGAATTAGAAAAATTCCATAATTTGAGAGATGAATTTTGGGAAGAATTTGTAGACCCCTATGATGCTTTACTGCTCCCTGGTGGTAGTGGTCCGATGGTAGATATGGTAAATAATGAAAGACTTCATAATCTAATTTTGGGTTATGTGAATAGAGATAAATTAATTGCAGCTGAATGTTACTGTGTTACTTGCCTCGCTTTTGCGAGAGATTGGACTGATCGAAAAAGTATTATATGGGGTAAGAATGTTACCGGTCATGCAAGAGAATATGACTATAAAGAGGGAACTGGATTTGCTCAAATGTACGGCTATGATGACTTACCTATGAACACATCAGCCAACTTTGGCCCTCCATTTTATCCTCTTGAATATATTCTCAGAGATGCCACAGGTCCTAATGGTAAATATCATGGAGGTGTAGGCAGGACTTTATCAACAATTTTAGATTACCCTTTCTTAACAGGTCGATCTACTCAAGATTCTCAACTTGTTGGAGAGCTTATGGTAAAAGTTCTTGAGGAAGGTCTAAAAAAATATGGATGGTAAAAATTTAGGGAGTATTAACTTACTCCCAAAAATTAGTTTTAAAAAATTTTTTAACTATTATGAGAGGTCATGAAGCAATTTTAAGACAGTTTTTAGCAAACGGTCTTGATCATATGTTTGGCAATCCAGGAACGGTTGAGCAGGGGTTTTTAGATGCTCTAAGTGATGTGCCTGAAATGAAATATATTCTTACTCTTCAAGAATCAATTGCGGTTCTTTGTGCAGATGGATATGCAAGAGCTAGATTCAAACCCGCATTAGTTCAAATACATAGTTCCCCTGGGTTAGGTAATGCAATTGGTAATCTTTATCAAGCAAAAAGAGGACACTCCCCATTAGTTGTAATTGGAGGGGATGCAGGAATTAAATACCAAGCTATGGATGCCCAAATGGCTGCTGATCTAGTAGCCATGGCAGAACCAGTAACTAAATGGTCTGCAATGGTCCAGCATCCTAGCAGTCTTTTAAGAATGGTTAGAAGGGCTATCAAAATTGCATCAACACCTCCATGCGGACCAGTTTATTTATGCTTACCTGAAGATATTCTTGATAGTGAAATAACGGAAGATATTTATCCCGCACATATACCAAGTTTTTCTACTAAACCCTCTAATGAAGATCTTGAAAAAGTTGCTTCTTTGATAGAAGAAGCAGAAAATCCAATTTTACTTTTGGGAGATGGAGTTGCATGGACTGGTGGAAATGAAGAAGTTATAAAATTAGCAGAAACTATTGGTGCAAAAGTATATTCAGCTGATGGAGGAGAAATAAATTTTCCAGATAATCATTTATTAAATTATGGAAGTACTGGCCATATGTTCGGAGATGCTAGTTTACCAATAATGCAGTCATGTGATTTGTGTATTGCTTTGGGTTGTTATTTATTGCCTGAAGTATATCCTTGCTTGGGAAACATATTTAAACCTGATACAAAAGTCATACACATTGATACTGATGTTGATCAAATCGCAAAAAATCATAAAGTGGATATTTCCTTTGTTGCAAAACCAGCAACTGTCATTGATGCATTAAATGATAAAGTCATGAATCTTCCAGATAGTTGGAAAACAAAAGCAAAATCTAGAAAAGAAAATTTGCAGAAGAATTCACCCGTCATTAATAATGATGTTGATAAACTTTACGAAGTGAAGCCTATTTATCCTTCTGAAAAATATGATGGTAAACAATTCTCTATGAAATCTGGCTATTTTATCAAAACACTTTCGGAACTTTTACCAAAAAATCATATTATCTTTGACGAGGCATTAACTAATTCCCCCCCTATAAATAAATACATACCTGGACTCAAACCTGGTGATAGAATGTTAACAAGGGGAGGGTCTTTAGGGACTGGTTTCCCTGGTGCTATTGGTGCAAAGCTGGCATATCCAGATAAAGAAGTAATTGGCTTCTCAGGAGACGGGGGTAGTATGTACACCATACAAGTTTTATGGACAGCCGCAAGACATGGGATTGCTGCGAAATTTATAGTTTGTCAGAATAGATCCTATCATTTACTTCAGCTTAATATTGGTAAATTTTGGGAGGAAAGAGGAATCAAGAATAGAGAACTTCCACTAGCATTTGATTTGTCTAATCCTCAAATTGATTTTTCTGATATTGCAAAATCTTTTACTGTAGCAGCAGAAACAGTTACTAAACCTGATGACGTAAAACCTGCCATTGAAAGAATGTTAGCGTCCAAAAAACCTTACCTGATCAATTTGGTTCTTGATGGGGATATTCATCCAGAACTTGTTGGTGTCCATTGCGGACAATAAAAATTTATTTATTTTCTCACTATGTTTACTCATCCAGAAATTTGGAGTTTCGCTAGCAATTGGTATCGTTTACTAGATATTCATGCACCACTTGAATCATATAAACCACTGCTTAGTGAAAATGTAGATTTGGTTTTCCCAGAAGCAACTTTAAAAGGATTTGATGGTTATGCAAATTGGTACAACAAAGTTATTAAAATTTTTTTTGATGAACAACATACTTTAAAAGTCGCTGACATAGTAAGTCAAGAAGAAAATTCCTGCGAAATTCATGTAGTTGTTAATTGGCATGCAAGTATTTGGGCCCCTCCGCAAGCACGCAGCACAAAATTAATGATGGATGCGGATCAAACATGGACAGTTTTAAGGAATCAAGATAAAACTCTTTCTGTTTCCAAATAT
This sequence comes from uncultured Prochlorococcus sp., assembly GCA_902565305.1. Taxonomy (GTDB): domain Bacteria; phylum Cyanobacteriota; class Cyanobacteriia; order PCC-6307; family Cyanobiaceae; genus Prochlorococcus_A. The sequence continues at coordinate 2,393 of CACFEJ010000021.1, read as the reverse complement.
GTGGTGAATTTCATGAATTATGAAGAGGGTTCATGTAAACTTTAATTTAATTAATCTGAAAAATTTTGTAAGAATTAACTATGAAAAATGTACCTGAATCAAAATTAGGAAATCTCTATAGAGAACATATTAGACTTATCCTAAAAAAAGATATAAGCGGTTTGCTAAATCAGTATGCTGAAGATGGCATTTTAATTTCAAGTTTTGAAAAAACTCCCAAATATTTTAGAGGTCATTCTGAGTTAGAAAAGCATTTTGAAGGAATTTTAGGTATTGATGGTCTAGATACTGAGATAGCATTCTGGGCCGAAACTGAAAATCCCACTACCTTAATGATTGTAGAAGCGATAACTATGCAAACTCCTGATGGTGAAGCAAAAATGAGATTTGCAGATAGCTGGGTTTTAAATAGTGAAGGTAAAATATCAATTCATTTTGCAGGAATGACTCAATACCCTGATGGTTCTGTTGCTTAGCTTATTATGTTACAGATAGTTTCTCAATTAGCCTTAACTTGTAAGGATCAATCAATTACAGAAAACTGGTATGTAGAAAACTTTGGCTTTAAAAGAGCAAGAGTCGCCAAGCTACCTGATGGTAATGAGATTATCTTTATTAAAATGGCAGATAGTTCATTTTATCTTGAACTTTTTAAATCAGAAAATGAATCTCCATGTCCAGAGGCTACAAATGATGGACACACTTTTCCAGGCTTTCGACATTTAGCTTTTAAAGTAAATGATGTGGATGAAAAGTTAAAATCTATTCCCAATCCAGATATTACATTAGGTCCGATAGATTTTGATGCTTGGATTCCTGGATGGAGAACTGTTTGGATTAAAGATCCAGATGGAAGAATTATCGAAATTAGTCAAGGTTTTACTGACGAATGAATAAATGATTTTTTTCCAAATTTAATCTAAACAACAAATAAAAGATTGAGGAGCTAAAACCTCTTCTGAAATAAATTCATCTGATTTTAAAATGATTTTTGAATATTTTTTTGGTAAATAAAACTCACTCGATTTGCTTCTGTTAACAAAAACTATAATTTTATATTTTTTTGAATTTAAATTGCCGCAAATAATATTTTCTTCTGGTGATGTCCACTTAATTCCCTCTTTTATAGAAACTCTAAATTTCCTCCTAAATTTAATTATAGCTTTTATAAATTCTCTAATATCAATCTTAAATTGATTAGTGGAAGGAAAACTTTCTCTACAATAGGGTTCAGTTCCTCCAGACAAACCAATTTCGGTTCCGTAATAAATGCATGGGACCCCCTTATTTAAAAGCAGTAAGAAAAGTGCGAGTTTTAAGCTTTTAATATCTTTGTCTAGAGTATTTAATGCCCTTGGAACATCATGACTATCAAGTAAATTAAGATTGCCTATATTATTTTCTTTTGAATACCATGATTCAGTAATATTTAATATATTAAAATATTCTTTGGAAGTTAAATTTTTTAGAGGGTAAAAAGGATTTTTATAGGGGGAATTTAACTTAAAATCTGCGACCCAAGATAAAGTACTCCAACCAACTCGATAATTCATTACTCCATCAAAATATTTTTTGTTTAACCATTTTCTAGCATCACCCCAAATTTCACCTACAACCCAAACTTCAGAATTGATACTTTTCATTTCATAATTAAATTTATCCCAAAAAGAAAATGGTATCTCTTTTGCAACATCTAGTCTCCAACCATCAATTCCTTTTTCAACCCAATATTTTCCTACAGATAAGAGAAAATCCTCTACCTCTTTATTTTTAAAATTAAATTTAGGTAATGCAGGATCATTCCACCAACAATCATAACCGCAGGTTTCATTTTTCTTTGGATATGGATTAAATGGTGTCTCATGTAAATTAAACCAATTTTTATAAGGTGAACTTTTGCCGTTTTCAATTATGTGGTGAAAAGGCCAAAATCCCCTGCCACAATGATTAAACACACCATCTAGCACAATAAACATATCTCTTTTATGCAACTCATCTATTAAAGAGTAAAGTGCCTCATCCCCTCCTAAAATAGGATCAATTCTAAAATAATCATACGTATGGTAACGATGGTTAGCAGCTGAACTAAAAATTGGATTTAGATAAATACAATTGATTCCAATTTCATTTAGATAATCTAATTTTTCTATTACTCCAAATAAATCTCCACCGCGGAATCCTTGCAACTCTGGCGGATCTTCCCAATTCAAAAATTCTAAATTATTATTTGTACATGATTTTTTACTTCTTTTAAAACGATCTGGAAAAATCTGATAAACAACTGCATTTTCAACCCAAGAGGGTAGGCTTAAATTTTGTTTATTATATTTTTTTTTAAAAGGCATATAAAAAAGTTTGGTTAATTTTAAAAATCTAAATTATTAGATTTATTT
>CACFEJ010000020.1 GCA_902565305.1 uncultured Prochlorococcus sp. | reverse complement strand
TTTTGTAGTTCAAGTTGAAAAAGGAATCCTCTCTGATTCAATTAATACTAGTGGTGAAGTAAAAGCAATAAGGACAAGCAATATTGGGCCTCGGAAGCAAGGCGTAATAAAGGAAATCAAAGTAGATGAGGGCGATCTTGTAAAAAAAGATCAGGTTTTAGCTTCTCTTGATGATGAAGATTTTATCTATAAAATTGAAGAACTTGAATTAAATGTAGAAAAACAAAAATCTGAATTTTTAAGAAGGGAATATTTATATCAAGAAGGCGCAGTAAGTAAAGAAGACTATGAAAGTTATAAAAATAACTACAACATTAGTAGCGCAAAACTTAATGATGCAAAAGCTCAAAAAAGTTTCTATCTAATTAAAGCTCCTTATGGAGGAAAGATAACTGCAAAATATGCTGAGATAGGATCTTATGTCACACCAAGTACAAACTTAAGTTCAGACCCTAAAACTAAAAACTTTATTTTTGAACTATCAGAGGGCCTAGAAATTGTTGCTAAAGTTCCTGAGAGTGACATTGGCAGAATAAAAATAGGTCAAGAAGCCTCAGTAAGAATTGAGGCTTATCCCTCAAAAAAATATAGTGCCATAGTTAAAAAAATAGCTACAAGAGCTGTAAAAGATAATAATGTAACCTCATTCGAAGTAACTTTAAATTTTAAAGATATTTCTGAAGAAATTAAAATTGGAATGACTGCAGATCTTGAATTTAGAGTCGAAGGTAATGAAGAAAAAATCTTAGTGCCAACAGTTTCTATTGTCACTGAAAAGGGTAAAAAAGGAATTTTGAAAGTTGATAAAAACAATTCTCCCAAATTTGAAAAAATTGAAATTGGTATTAGTAGTGGAAATAAAACTTCAGTAATTGATGGATTAGAACCTGGAGAGCAAATCTTTATTGATATTCCACCTTGGGCTAAGAAGAGAAAATGAGTTTAAAATCTGAAAACTCTAAAAAACCAATTTTACTTTTAGTCGATGGCCACTCACTTGCTTTTAGAAGCTTCTATGCATTTAGCAAAGGGATTGATGGAGGTTTAACTACCAAAGAGGGATTTCCAACAAGTGTCACTTATGGATTTCTAAAAAGCCTTCTGGATAATTGTAAAAATATTAGTCCTGAGGGTGTTTGTATTACGTTTGATACCGAAAAACCTACTTTCAGACATGAATTAGATCCAAATTATAAGGCCAATAGAGATGTAGCACCAGATGTTTTTTTTCAGGATATTGAACAACTAGAAATCATTTTAGAAGAAAGCCTTAATTTACCAATTTTTAAATCTCCAGGATATGAAGCAGATGATCTTCTAGGCACAATTGCAAATGATGCTTCTTCTAAAGGATGGTGCGTGAATATTCTTTCTGGAGATAGGGACTTATTTCAATTAGTAGATGATCAAAAAGATATTTATGTACTTTATATGGGTGGTGGTCCATATGCGAAAAGTGGAAATCCAACTCTTATGAATGAAAATGGAGTAAAAGAAAAATTAGGTGTTGCGCCAGAAAGAGTAGTTGATCTTAAAGCCCTAACTGGTGATAGTTCTGATAATATTCCAGGTATTAAAGGAGTAGGGCCAAAAACTGCAATTAATCTACTAAAAGAGAACGATACGCTTGATGGAATCTATCAGGCTTTGGACAAGATTCAGCAGAACAACGATAAGAAATATAAAGGATTCATCAAAGGTTCAGTTATAGAAAAGCTCAGAAACGATAAACATAATGCTTTTCTTTCCAGGGATTTAGCAAAAATAAATACTGAGGTGCCTTTAATTTTAAGTAACGGTTATGAATTAAAAAATATAAATCAAGAACTACTTTCAGAGTCACTGAAAAAATTAGAACTATCAACACTACTTAGACAAATTGATATTTTCAATTCAACTTTCAGCAAAGGTGGTTTTGAGAAAAATAATGTAGCTAAAGAGGAGGAGAAGGCACCAAAAGTCGCAGGCAATAATGAATTAGAAAATAGTGAAAATAAAATACCTAAAATCAAAGTAACTGTTGTAAATGATTTCGAATTACTTGATAAATTAATCCAAAGATTGAATAAGACCAATCAAATAGTCTCTTTAGATACAGAGACCAATAGTTTGAATCCAATCGATGCAGAACTTGTTGGGATAGGGTTATGTCTAGGAGAAGAAAATGATGATCTATTTTATATACCTCTTGGTCATCAAACAAAAAAAGAGACTTCCAATCAATTATCAATTGAAGATGTTTTCTCAAAGCTAAGAAATTGGATAGAAGATCCAAACAAAGAAAAGGCACTCCAAAATTCTAAATTTGATAGGCAAATATTTTTTAATCATGGACTTGATCTTAAAGGTGTAACCTTTGACACCTTGTTAGCAGACTACCTTCTTAATAATCAGGAGAAACATGGGTTAAGTGAAATTAGTTTTAGATTATTTGGATTTAAGCCCCCCTCATTTAAGGAAACCGTTGGAAAAAATAAAGACTTTTCATTTGTTGATATTGATGAAGCAAGTATTTACTGCGGTTATGATGTTTTTCTAACTTTTAAGATTGTCAAAATTTTTAAAGAAAGTTTTCTAAAGGAAAAAGATGAATTAATCAAATTGTTCGAAGAAATCGAGCTTCCTTTAGAGCCGGTATTGTCCCAAATGGAAATGAATGGAATAACCATCGACATCCCTTATTTGGATAAACTCTCAAAAGAATTAAAAAGTACCTTAGAAGATATTGAAAGTAAAGTTTATGAGTTAGCAGAGGTTAGTTTCAATCTATCTTCACCAAAACAACTTGGTGAGATCTTGTTTGAAAAATTAAATTTGGATAAGAAAAAATCACGGAAAACAAAAACAGGATGGAGTACAGATTCAGTAGTTCTGGAAAGATTAGTCGACGAACATGAAATAATCCAACATTTAATAAAACATAGAACTCTTAGCAAATTACTCAGCACCTATATTGATGCTCTTCCAAATCTTATTAACGAAAAGACAGGAAGAGTTCATACAAACTTTAATCAAGCTGCTACAGCGACTGGGAGACTAAGTAGTAGCAATCCTAATCTTCAAAATATCCCTGTTAGGACTGAATTTAGTAGGAGAATAAGAAAAGCATTCTTGCCTGAAAAAAATTGGAAACTTTTATCAGCTGATTATTCTCAGATCGAATTAAGAATACTTGCTCACTTAGCGGATGAAGAAATACTAATAAATGCATTTCATAAAAATGATGACATTCATTCTTTGACTGCAAGATTAATTTTTGAGAAAGAAGAAATTTCTTCTGATGAGAGGAGAGTTGGGAAAACAATAAATTTCGGAGTTATCTATGGTATGGGAATTAAAAAGTTTGCACGTTCTACAGGAGTAAGTACTCCAGAAGCAAAAGAATTCCTAATAAAATACAAAGAAAGATATTCAAAAATTTTCAAATTTCTTGAACTTCAAGAAAGGCTTGCCTTATCAAAAGGTTATGTAAAAACAATTTTTGGTAGAAAGAGAGAATTTAAGTTTGATAAAAATGGACTTGGAAGATTAATAGGGAAAGATCCTTACGAAATTGACTTGCAATCTGCAAGAAGAGCTGGCATGGAAGCACAATCATTAAGAGCCGCAGCAAATGCCCCAATTCAGGGTTCAAGTGCAGACATTATTAAAATTGCAATGGTTCAACTAAATAAGAAATTCATAGAAATGAATATTCCCGCAAAAATGCTTTTACAAGTACATGATGAATTATTGTTTGAAGTTGAGCCAGATTCTTTGGAAATTACGACGAAATTAGTTAAGAAGACTATGGAAGATTGTGTAAAATTAAATGTGCCTCTTTTAGTTGATATTGGTATTGGAGACAATTGGATGGAGACAAAATAAACCTTATGAAAAACTTAATTTAAGATGATCAAACTTTTTAATACTTTAAGCAAAAAAGTTGAGGTTTTTAAGCCTATCGATGATGTCGTTAAAATTTATTGTTGTGGAGTTACTGTTTATGATTTATGTCATCTTGGTCATGCCAGAAGTTATATAGCTTGGGATGTATTGAGAAGATTTTTAATTTACAGTGATTTCAAAGTGAAGTATGTTCAAAATTTTACAGATATTGATGACAAGATCTTAAAAAGAGCTAAAGAAGAAAGCAGTTCAATGAAGGAAGTATCTGAAAAAAATATTATTGAATTTCATAAAGACATGGATTCTTTAGGAATAATGCGTCCGGATAGTATGCCAAGAGCAACAAATCATATATGCAATATCTGCTCCTTCATAACAATCCTTGAGGACAAAGGTTATGCATACTCTAGGGATGGAGATGTTTATTATTCTGTTTTTAAAAATAAAAATTATGGAAAGCTAAGTAATCAAAATATACAAGAACAAAATATCAATCAGCAAGGAAGAATGGCTAATGATGAAAATAGTAAAAAACTTAATCCGCAAGATTTTGCACTATGGAAAAAAGCCAAAGATGATGAACCATTTTTTGATTCGCCATGGGGGAAAGGTAGGCCAGGATGGCATATTGAATGTTCGGCGATGGTTAAAGATGAATTAGGAGATACTATTGATATCCATTTAGGTGGTTCTGATTTGATTTTTCCACATCATGAGAATGAAATCGCCCAATCAGAAGCAGCCAATGGTAAAAAGCTAGCAAACTATTGGTTACACAATGGGATGGTCAATGTAAATGGACAAAAGATGAGTAAATCCCTTAAAAATTTTAAAACTATTAGAGAGCTAATTAAGTCAGGGATAAGCCCTATGACTTTGCGATATTTTGTTATGACTGTGAATTATAGAAAACCACTTGATTTTACGGAAGAGGCCTTAAGGAGTGCTTCAGAGGCTTGGAAAAACATTAATATAGCCCTTTCTTTTTTGGACCTTACAAAAGATGCTTTTAAATCTATTGATAAGAATGAATCTATCGAAGACGAATATAAAGAGAAAATAAGCTTTGAATTATCTCAAAAAAAGCTTAAATTTTCTGAAGCTCTTGGAAATGACCTTAATACAGCAGGTGCTATTGCAATTATTTACGATTTAGCAAAACCATTAAAAAACTTTTTAAACCAATTTCAAAGGGTCGAAGGTTTTAAAATAGACCTAAATGAAAAATTCTTTCTACTTGAGAATTTTAAAACTCTTGAAAAGTTGACTGAGGTACTTGGTCTTAAAAAAGAGGTTTTAGTAAAAGAAAGTAAAATAAAAGAAGAAGAAATATCAATGCTTATTAATGAAAGATTGAAAGCAAAAAAAGAAAAGAATTATATGAAGGCCGATGAAATTAGGAATTTGTTAAAAGAAAAAGGTATTGAACTTATTGATCAATCCAAGGACATAACAACATGGATAAGGGTCTAAATTTTAAGAAAAAAACCAATTTGAAATTTTTGTTTTTTAAATACACCTTTAAATGGGAAGATATTAGAAATATCAGAGAAAATTGAAATACATTACTGTGCTCGGTTCTACTGGTTCAATTGGGACTCAAACTCTCGAAATAGCTAGTGAGCAGCCTGATAAGTTTAAAGCCGTAGCTCTCTCGGCAGGAAGAAATATTAATTTATTAACAGAACAAGTTAAAACACACAAACCAGAAGTAGTTGCGATTGAGGATGAAAATCTTATAGAAGATTTAAAAGATAATATTAATAACTTAGATTTGGATAGTGCTCCCTTGGTTTTAAGTGGGAAGGAGGGGATTAAAGCTGTTGCAGCATGGGATAAGGCAGATACTGTGGTTACAGGGATAGTAGGATGTGCAGGCTTAATTCCAACAATGTCAGCAATTAATGCGGGGAAAAATATTGCACTTGCTAACAAAGAAACTTTAATTGCGGCAGGACCAATTGTTATTCCTGCATTAAAGAAAAATAATAGTAGGCTTTTACCTGCTGATTCAGAACACTCTGCTATCTTTCAATGTTTACAAGGATTACCCAATTATGAAAATGCAGATTTTTCGACAGGAGAGATACCTAAAGGTTTAAAAGCCATACACTTAACAGCTTCTGGTGGTGCTTTCAGAGATTGGGCCGTTGAGGATTTAAAGCATGTCACAGTTGAAGATGCGACTTCACATCCTAATTGGGATATGGGAAAAAAAATAACTGTAGATTCAGCAACTCTTATGAATAAAGGATTAGAAGTTATAGAAGCTCATTATTTATTTGGGACCTCTTACGAAAATATCGAAATAGTTATCCACCCTCAAAGTATTATTCATTCAATGATTGAGATGGAAGATTCTTCAGTATTAGCTCAATTAGGTTGGCCAGATATGAAACTACCTATTTTATATGCGATGAGTTGGCCTGAAAGATTTAAAACAAATTGGAAAAGATTAAACCTAAGTGAAATTGGGAAATTAACTTTTAAAGAGCCAGACGAGTTTAAATATCCATGCATGGGACTTGCTTATGCCGCAGGAAAATCTTCTGGGACGATGCCTGCAGTCTTAAATGCTGCTAATGAAATGGCTGTTGAACAATTCCTTAAAGAAAAAATTTCTTTTCAAGAAATTCCAACATTTATAAGTAAAGCTTGTGAATCACATATGAAGAATTTGAATTTGAGTCCCAAATTGGAGGATATTCTTGAAGTAGACAATTGGGCCAGACTTTTTGTTGAGCAAGAAATTCAAAAAGGGAAAAAATACGTAAGTATTGGATAAAAGTGAATATTAAAAAGCATCTTCTACTATGCGCAACACCCACAAAACAGAAATGCTTTAAAGGCAATGAAGGTCAAAAAACATGGGAATGTCTGAAAAAGACTTTAAAAAAATTTGAGAATGATCCCTGTACAAAAAACGTTCATATACTAAGATCAAAAGCTGACTGTTTAAGGATATGTAAGAACGGCCCAATTCTTCTTGTGTGGCCTGATGGTATTTGGTACGAGAAAGTTTCTCCAGAAAAAATTTCAGAAATTTTTACCTCACATATTATTAACGGTAAGCCAATAGAAAAATGGATTTTTAAAAAAACACCATTTTTAAATAGTCCTAGATACTAATAAACCAGTTCTTTACTACTTCGTCTGACCAACAGCCATTAATAGAGTGAAATCCATTATGACCTCCTTTTTCAGTTATGAAAATAGTAAATTTATCAATAAATTTTCCTCTTAAATTCAAAGTTGCATTATACGGAACCCAAGGATCATCCTTGGCATGAATAAAAAGCATTTGAGGTAATTTTTTTATTAAGTTTTGGATTCTAAATATTGGAGAAGCTTTAACATAATAATCTTCTAAAGAATCAAATCCCCAACTTGGAGCTGTAAATTTCTGATCAAATTCCCTTATACTTTTTAAAGTTCTAATTTTTTTTCTTAATTTCTCATTATTAAGAATTTTGCCTTCATCATTAAATCCATCCCATAACTGATTTTTTAAGCGATGAAGTAACCATTTTTGGTAGATATAATTTCTAGATTTTTCAATACAGAGACTGCATGATGATAAATCTAAAGGGCTGCTCACACAGGCTAGGCCATCTAAAAGTTTTTTTCCTTTGTTTTCATCGTAATCTAAGCATGCATTTAAAAGAATTGTTCCGCCTAAAGATAATCCAACTCCGTAAATTGGAAGATTATTCATCTTAATGAGATCTTTAAACTCTAAATTAATGAATTTTTTAAAATAATTAATTGCTGAAATAACATCACTGGAGCATCTAGCACAATAATTTCCTCTAGCTAAATATCTCGCAGATCCAGATCCTCTTAGATTTAGTTTAAGAACTCCAAAACCGTTATTTGCTAATTTCCTAGAGATTCTTCTTAAACCAAACCTTTTAGTTGAGCCCCCTAAACCATGTGTAACGATTACAAAACCCCTAAGTGAGTCTAAGTTTTCAGGTAATTCTAAAAACCCTAGAAGATAATCACATTCAAATTTTTTAGAAAGAATTTTATTAATCGGAAAGAATATTTTTTTATTTTTTTTGGATTTACCAAAATCAATAACAAAAGTATCTCTCAAAGTTTGTAAGTCACCACCTATCCAAGGTAAAACTTCTCGAAATGGCTTATTTTTTACGTAATCTGAAAAACTAAAAGATATACTATTATTTCTCCCCAACTCCAAGATCCTTTAATTCTCCAATCAAATCATTCAGTACCTTTTTTGCATCACCAAATACCATTGAGGTATTTGGCAAATCAAATAAATCATTTTTTATTCCGGAGTAACCTGCACTCATTCCACGTTTAATTACAAATACAGTTCTTGCTTCCTGCACATCAAGAACTGGCATGCCATATAAAGGAGAAGAGCTATCATTTTTAGCTTGAGGATTAACCACATCATTTGCTCCTAAAACTAAAACAACATCCGTTGCTGGAAAATCAGGATTTACAACGTCCATCTCTTTAAGTTGTTCGTAAGGAACATCTGCTTCTGCTAAAAGTACATTCATATGTCCAGGCATTCTCCCTGCTACAGGATGAATTGCGTAAACAACTTCAATACCATTTTGCTCTAGTTTTTTTGTCACTTCCCTTAAAGTATGTTGAGCTTGAGCTACCGCTAGACCATAACCAGGAACTATAATTACCTTGTTGGCTGCCTCTAAAGTCAATGCACATTCTTCAACACTGCAAGAAGTTATATTTGTATATTCTCCTGAACCAGAAGAAGCTGTACTTTGTGCAGATAAAGATCCTCCAAAAAGAACTGAGACCAATGATCTATTCATACCCTTGCACATTACTTGAGTAAGTATTAGGCCTGCTGCTCCAACCATTGCGCCTGCTACTATCAAAAGCTGACTATCTACAACGAAACCTGCTGCTGCTGCTGCAATCCCTGAATAGCTATTTAATAAAGATATAACGACTGGCATATCAGCTCCACCTATTGGTAAAGTAACCCCAATACCTAATAAAGAAGAAACTATAACTAAAAGCCAAATAGAACTTGTATTACCGTTTATCAAATCAAAAAAGGCTATCAATGAAGCAACTGCAAAAACAATATTTACAAAATGTCTAACTTTGCTCTGAGTCCATCCTGGAGTTGACAACCAACCTTGTAACTTTGCCATCGCCACAATTGAACCTGTGAAAGTTATGGCACCAACAAATATAGAAACAGATATTGAAACTTCGTTAATCAGTGACTTAAAGAAATCAAAATTTTCTTGGCCACCAGATATAGGAAAAATAGCTACTCCTAAGGCCACTAAAAGTGATGACATTCCTCCACAACCATTGAACAATGCCACTGTTTCAGGCATGGAGGTCATAGGTACTTTTTTTGCAAGAATTGCTCCAAATAAACTACCTAAGATTGATCCGATTATTATCCAAATCCAAGACTGAATAGCAATTCCAGAAGTGCCTAAATAATAAGAAAGTAATCCTACTACTGATAGCGACATTGCAAATGCAGCTAATCTATTGGCATCTCTTGCTGATTTTACTTTTGACAATCCTTTTATTCCCAAAGCCAGTAAAAGTACTGCTAGAAGGTCAATAACGAATTTAATGATTACAGGTAGATTCATGTTAAAAATTACTTCTTATTTGATGGTTTACGACTAAACATTGCGAGCATTCGATCAGTTACAAAGAAACCGCCTACAACGTTGAAAAGAGCAAATCCAAGAGAAACTGAACCAATTATTAAAAGTGGTACGTTACCTTCAGCTTTTACAATTAAAGTCAAAGCTGCAAGCATTGTTATTCCTGAAATTGCATTTGCTCCACTCATTAGAGGTGTGTGAAGGGTAGGAGGAACTTTTCCAATTAACTCAAGACCTAATAAACTACCAAGTAAAAGAACCCAAAGAAGACTTATAAAAGACATAATTTTAAAACCTCAATTTTCAAAAACTTTATTTTGAAGAACAACTCCTTCATCGCTTAATAAACATCCATGAATGAGTTCATCCTCTTTATCTAATTTAATTACACCATCTTTTATAAATGGTGTAATCAAAGATGTTAAGTTCTTAGCATAAAGTGAACTTGCATCATAAGGAACTGAAGAGGGTAATTCGCCCGCTCCTATAAGTTTTACCCCATCTTTGATAATAGTTTCATTTGATTTTGTTCCTTCGCAGTTGCCTCCCTGAGAAACTGCTAAATCAATAATTACTGCTCCAGGCCTCATTTTTTCAATCATGGGAGCGTCAATTAAAACAGGGGCCTTTTTACCAAGAACTTGCGCAGTACATATAGCAACATCAGCTTCAGATAAATATTTAGTTAAAGTAGCCTTCTGTTTTGAGAGGAATTCGGGTGTTACAGCTTTTGCATAACCTCCAGCTTCTCCAGGTTTTTCATCCACTTCAGGAAGTTCTATAAATCTTGCTCCGAGGGACTCTACTTGTTCTTTAACAGCAGGTCTAATATCAGATACAAATACTATTGCACCAAGTCTTTTTGCTGTAGCAACTGCCTGCAATCCTGCAACGCCACCACCAAGAACCACTACTTTGGCAGGTTGAACTGTGCCTGCAGCAGTCATAAGCATTGGGAAATATCTATCTAACTCACTTGCAGCTAAAAGAACTGCTTTATATCCAGCGATATTGGCCTGTGAAGAAAGAACATCAGAAGATTGTGCTCTACTAATCCTAGGAAGTAATTCTAGTGATAAAGCTGAAATCTTATTACTATTTATAATCTTGAGTAGCTCCTTGTTACCATATGGGTTAAGAAGACCAAGAAGAACTGCACCTTTCTTTAACTTATTTAAATTATCCTCTGATGGAGTTTGAACACAAAATATTAAGTCAGCCTCACCCCAAATTTTTTGATCTAAGTTGTTTATTATTGTTCCGCCCGATTCTTCATATGAAAAGTCACTAAATCCTGATAATTTACCTGCTGAACTTTCAATATAAACATCACATCCAAGGCTTGTTAATTTCTTTACCGCTTCTGGTGTAGCTGAAACTCTCCTTTCACCAGAGCTTGTTTCGGAAGGAATAAGTATCTTTGTCAATTTATTTATTTTTTTAACATACTAAATATAAATTGAAGAAAGTCAAAAGTCTTGGATTTTTGTTAAAAATATATTTTCTTTTCTATAAAAAATAGCTATCTAGAATATATAAGTTCAAAGTAATCCAATGAGTATAAAAGCAATTGAATGTCCTGATGGAGTGTGCCACAGTCATCATGGTGGTCATGCTGTTCCAAGGCAAGCTATGCAGAAAAATCTAGAAAAGCATGGTAAAGACTGGTGCGAGAAATTAGCAGAGAGAATTTATGAAATGTCAGTTGATACTTATTCACAGACAGTCATGCCCAGTCTCCACTCGGCAGGTTGGCAAAGAAGACATTTAGATTGGGAATTTAAGCTAGCAGAAAATGATTCTGAACCTGATGAAGCTCTTGTTGAAGGAATTATTAATGCCACAGAAAGCTTTCTAAGGAGTAGTGAGGTTCATCGATTATTTATTCAAGAATTAGTTCAGGGCACATTCGAGGAAGCAAATGATAAAAAAATAATTTCTAAAGCAATAAAATCTATCATTGAAGAAGAAATTGTTAGTTCACTAAGAGAAAAGAAAGAAGCTCTTTTAAAGAAAATATCCGCAAAATTAATATCAGAAGAAAAAGTTAGTGAGGAACTTGCAATAAATTCAGCTAAAGAGGGTTTTGAGGAAGTTGAAAGGCTACTTGCAAATCACAGCGAAGCCGTCTAACTCTATTTCTTAATATTTTCTTTATGATTTACCCAAAAATTGGCTCAAATATAAATTAAAAATTAAATTATTGTTTGGAAGTACAAAGTTGTAACTTATTAGACAATACATAAGTTCTCTGATGTGTTTATCTATATACAACTTAAATCTTTCAATGGACAACTTCATTAGAAAAAGAATCGACATAGCAACTTGTTGGGCAACCAATAGAATTTCTGCAATGGACACTCTTGAAAGGTATGAAGACAGTTATGCTATCGCAGAAGAATTTAGAGAGTGGATATTACATATTGGAGCAAAGAACGAAAATTTAAAAGATTCTGTTTTAAACTTCCCAAAGGAATTAAAAAAGTTATTAGACCAAAAAGTCAACGATTGAGTAATAAATATATCGAGTGAAATCCGCCCTACATTCTTTGGGTTGGTTTATTATTATTGAAATTGTAATTAGCAAATAAATGAAAAATAAAGAGAAGATTTCAAACGTAGAAAATGTTGTAATTATAGGTTCGGGACCTGCAGGTTACACAGCTGCAATATATGCCGCACGAGCAAATCTTCAGCCATTACTTGTAACAGGATTTAATTCTGGTGGAATTCCTGGTGGACAATTAATGACTACAACATTTGTTGAAAATTATCCAGGTTTCCCTGATGGAGTACTGGGTCCTGAATTGATGGATTTAATGAAGGCTCAAGCAGAAAGATGGGGTACTAATTTATACGAAAGTGATGTTGTCTCAATAAATACTGATTCACACCCATTTGAATTAAAAACTTTAGAAGGGACTATAAAAACTAACTCAATTATTATTGCAACTGGAGCAAGTGCTAATAGATTAGGCGTGATAAATGAAGATAAATTCTGGAGTAAAGGAATAAGTGCTTGTGCAATCTGTGATGGAGCAACTCCACAATTCAGAGATGAAGAACTAGCTGTTATAGGAGGAGGCGACTCTGCATGTGAAGAAGCCGCATACCTCACGAAGTATGGCAGCAAGGTGCATTTAATTGTTAGATCAGAAAAATTAAGGGCTAGCGCTGCAATGGTAGATAGAGTAAAAGCTAATCCAAAGATAGAAATTCATTGGAACACAAAAGTTGATAAAGCTGATGGTTCTGAATGGCTTGAGAGAATAGAAACTATTAACTCTCAAGAAGGTAAAGGGGAAATCAATATAAAAGGTCTTTTTTACGCGATAGGTCACACACCAAATACGAAGTTTTTGGGCAACAAAATTGACTTAGATAATAAGGGATATATTGCTTGTAAATCAGGAAGACCAGAAACATCTATCGAAGGAATCTTCGCAGCAGGTGATGTTGTTGATTCAGAGTGGAGACAAGGAGTTACAGCTGCAGGAACTGGTTGCATGGCAGCATTAGCAACCGAGAGGTGGCTAGCCGAGAAAAACTTAGCAAAAACTATAGTTAGAGAAACACCCGAACCAGAAAAAACACTTAATTCATCAGATCTTAATGAAGAAGAAGTTAATGAAGATACTTTCGATTCAAATTCTGAATGGCAAAAAGGCAGTTATGCATTAAGGAAACTTTATCACGAGAGTAAAAAACCTATCTTAGTAATTTTTAGTTCTCCAAGTTGCGGCCCATGTCATGTTTTAAAACCTCAGTTAAAAAGGGTAATTAAAGAACTTGATGGTGCAGTTCTTGGCGTTGAAATAGATATTGATAAAGATCAAGATATTGCAAAACAAGCTGGTATTAACGGCACACCAACAGTTCAACTTTTTAAAGAAAAATTATTAAAAAAACAATGGCAAGGTGTTAAGCAAAGAAGTGAGTTTAAAGAAGCGATAAAAAATATTATCTAAAGTATCTTTTTATTTATTATTTCTCTTAGGGTTATTTTTATTAGTAGTAGGTTTAGCACCACCTGCATTTCTTTCTCTATAAGTTATCCTCCCTCTAGAGAGATCATAAGGACTAATCTCAACTAAAACTTTATCTCCAGCTAATAATTTAATTCTAAATTTAGTCAATTTACCTGCAGCTCTACATAAACATTGATGTCCTTCAGGTTGTTCTAAGGTAACCAAATAAAATCCATTCCCCTGCTCTTTTTCTATTACACCTGAAGTTTCAATCATTAATTAATCTTTTACTAAGTACATATTATCAGAAAAAGATTGGCCAAAATTGATTTAAAAAAAATTACATACGTAAAAATATGCAATTCAATTCAAATTGAAAATTTAATTTCATTAATTATTTGAAGTTGTCCATAGTAAAAATTAGCTTTTGCAATTTTTTCAGAATCATCTAATTGATCAAAAAAAACAAACCCAAGGCTTTCCCATAATGAAGATCCGCAAACATTATTCAATTCATTTTTTGCTTCTTTTGCAAAAATATCTAGTTTTCGTTCAAGATTTTTAGACTTAGAAACAGACATAGGTCAATGATATTTATTATAGTACAAATATACTATCTGTTTCTAAAATTGCAATACTAAAAAGGTAATCTCTTTTTTTCTTCAATATTAAGATCTGCTTCCATTTCCCTTAATCTTTTAAGTATTTGTTGATAGTACTCCTTTATATAGCTCTCCAGTGAGGTCATATCCTCTTTTTCAAGTTCCAATATTTCGTAAGTTTTGCTCATGTCAGCATCTAATGATTCACCACTACTAGTTACTTCAGCAAATGCCAATCGCTCAGCAACATTAAGAGAATCTTGGAAAAAGGAAACTACTTTTTGAGTGACACTAATAAGGAAAGGGGAAACTCTAAAAATTTTCGCCTTTTTTTCACTAAATTTTTCACATAAAGATATAACTTCATTTGAATCCCATGCTTTGGGACCTACTAATGGCAATGATGTTCTGTGAGTTTTTGGATTATTTACTGCTGCTACAACAACTTTCGCCATATCTTGAGTATTCATATAAGCAATTTTAGTTGGAGTCCCACTCATCCACACTGCTTGACTATCCAAGATTGGGATTGCGAATTGACCAATAACTCCCTGCATAAAAGCTGCACATTTGAAAATGGTATATTCTAGATCAGATTTCTCAAGAAGTTTTTCAGTACAATATTTAACGTCCATTAAAGGAACATTTCTAAACTTTTCTGTTAGAAGGATAGAAAGGAATATTACCCTTTTTACGTTTAAAGATTCGCAAGCATTGAATAAATTAAGTTTTCCATCCCAATCAATTTCATAAATACTTTTAGGATCATCTGGCCTACTAGTCGCTGCATCAATAACTACTTCAATATCCTGCAATGCATATTCGATATCAGAAGAATTTAATAAATTACCTTTTGTTAGCTCACAACCCCATTCTTGTAGAAAGGAAGCTTTTCTTGGATTCCGTACAAAGCATCTTACTTCATGTCCCTCTTCTATAGCTTGCTTTGCTATTTGTCTACCAAGTGTCCCAGTTGCTCCTACTAAAAGAATCTTCATACTTAAGATTTACTTAACTTTAAGACCATAACTCAAATTGTGATGTATCCGTGAGAATCAGTCTCCCTGAAACTTTAATAACAAAGCACCACCAACTAATCCTATTGGTATCAGTATCCAAAAAACTGCTGCAATACTAAAAATTTCTTTAGCCATAGTAAAATTGAATGATTACTATAATTTACATTCAAAATACATTTATTTGTTAAAAATGTAGATAATTCAAATATCTTGAAAATTTTAGAATATATGAATAATAATTTTAAAAAAAATTTAAACATTCCTAATTACTGGAATTGGAATGGTTTTAAAATTTGTTGGAGTGTTACAGGCGAAGAAAATGAGATTCCAATTATCTTTCTCCATGGATTTGGAGCAAATCGAAAACATTGGAGAAAAAATTTAGAATATTTTGCGGGAAGGAATTGTGCCTCTTATTCTTTGGACTTAATAGGATTTGGGGATTCAGATCAACCTGGGATTAGACAAATTGGAAAACTAGATAATGAGATTTGGTCTAATCAAGTGAGAGATTTTATTTCACAAGTAATAAGACCAAAGAACTCTGAGAAAGTAATTCTTATTGGCAATTCCCTCGGATCATTGGTCGCTTTGACATGTGCTGTTTCATTAGATGATCAGATTGCAACTGTTATTGCATCACCTCTGCCAGATCAAATCAAAGAAAATAAAAAGTCAAAAACAAAAAAATCACCATTAAAGAAATTTCAAGATGGATTCATAACAATATTTTTTATATTTTTCCCTTTAGAGATTATTTTATTTTTAATAACAAAATTAGGGGTTATAAAACTGGGATTAAATTCTGCCTATTTCAAAAAAGACAATATTGATAGCGAACTAATAGATTTAGTGACAAAACCAGTTTTAAGGAGAACTTCAGCTAGATCATTGAGAGCAATGTGTATCGGAATGTCTTCAAGAGATGAAAAATTCAAAGCTTCTTACCTTTTGAGAAAACTTTGCGCCTCAAAAAAAGTTTCTTTTTTATTAATTTGGGGAGAAAAAGATAATTTCATACCTTTGATTGTTGGAAAAAAGATTGCAAATTTCCATAGATGGGTAAAATTAAAAATAGTATCCAATTCAGGGCATTGTATACATGATGAAGATCCATCAGTATTCAATAGAATCTCTTATGAATGGATTAGAGATTTAAAATCTTTTAAAATATGAAACATACATTATCAGTTCTTGTTGAAGACGAATCTGGAGCCTTGAGTAGAATATCAGGTCTCTTTGCTAGAAGGGGATTCAACATAGATAGCCTCGCAGTAGGACCTGCAGAATCTAAAGGGATTTCAAGGTTAACAATGGTAGTGGAAGGTGATGATGAAACTCTTCAACAAATGACTAAGCAACTTAATAAGTTATTTAATGTTCTGGGAGTTGTAGATTTTACTAATCTCGCCGCTGTTGAGAGGGAATTGATGTTACTTAAAGTTTCATCGAAAGAAGATACTAGGAGTAATATCCTTGATATAGTGCAGATTTTCCGTGCAAAAGTAGTTGATGTATCAGATATGGCCTTAACTCTCGAGGTAGTTGGAGATCCTGGGAAGTTAGTTGCTCTAGAGAAATTACTCGAGCCATACGGTATCCTTGAAATAGCAAGGACTGGGAAGGTAGCTCTTAAACGCTCTTCAGGAGTTAATACAGAAATGTTGAAAATAAACAAATATTCTTTAGAAATTTAATTAATTATCTGGACTGCCTTTATGTAATCTTCTGTATTAATATTTTTGAGTACATCTAATCCTTTTACAATCTTTCCAAAAATTGAATATCTTCCATCTAATTCTGGAATCTTAGTAGTTACAAAGAAAAATTCAGTTGATGAAGACTTGTTCTTACCACTATTAACCATAGCAATTGAACCATTCTCAAAAGTGTTAACTAAATTTTCAGTTTCATTAGGATTTTTTATTTGATAGTTATATCTTGGTTTACTTTCTTCTTTGAATTTTATTTCTAAAGGTATTGATGGAATTGTCTTATTCAATTTTTGATTTTGTTCAAAATAAAGTTTATTTTTTGGATTAACACCACCATGTATGAACTTTATATGGGGATAAATTATTATTTTATAAAATTTTTGATTTAAATAAATATTATTTTCTATATTTTCAAGAAAGTTTGATACTACTACTGGGTTATCTTTCCCAAATAATTTAACCTCAAAATCACCTTTTGTAGTTTTAAAATTAACTACTTTATTACTCCGAGTACAACTAAGTTTAAGTTTTTGGCAGTAATAATTTGAATCAATTTTATTTTTATAACTACAAGCTTGAACTAAAAACAAAACCTGAATAAGAGATAATGTTTTTAAAAAATATTTTTTTTTTATTTTAGGCCCTCCAAATTAACATCTAAAAATTTAGCTAGACGAGCTCCTTCTTCTTCAACTTGAAGCAGTGGTTTAAGTTCACCTGCACCACTTAAAGGGAGAGGTTTTTTTCTGCCTTTTAGTACTAAAGCGATTCTTCTTCTAGGATTAAATCCCTCACTAATATCCAGCTTTACCGATTTAATTTCATCGAAATTTAATTTAACTTCAATATCTTTAAATAATCCTTTTCTTTTTATTTCCACAGATTTTGATGATTTATCAAAGTAGTTACTTCCTGAACCAAAGTTTATATAAACCAAATACCATAAGTAAAAATTTAATAAATTGGCTATTACTCCGTATGCTCCCATTATTATTCCTTGAGGGATAAATAATAAATTTGAAGGATTTCCTAATGGCAATAAATCCTTTCCTGTGTAGCTAGATATCGAGGCCAAAAGGAAGCCAATACCCCCTATCGTTAACATCCCTCCAATAATATAATTTGAAATTTTTCTTGATCCACCAATTTTTTGTTCGATTTTATCGAAAGACTTGAGGTCTGAATTCATTTTTATCTTTTTTTAGAGCCTAATTCAGATAATTTAACAAACTAAGGGAGTATTCTTACCTAATTTTTAATAAAAAAGTCAGGAAAGCTTTACAAGGCATTTCAGATATACAAATATTTCCCCACATTACTCTCAATCTTTGTTACAGTCACTGCGTATCCCGAAGCTAAAAACGATTTCTCATGACGATCGCAGTTGGTAGCGCCCCACAAAGAGGATGGTTTGATGTCCTCGATGATTGGCTGAAGCGCGACCGCTTTGTATTTATTGGTTGGTCCGGACTCCTTCTACTTCCCTGTGCATACCTTGCTATAGGTGGTTGGTTTGTCGGAACAACATTTGTTACCTCATGGTACACACACGGAGTTGCTAGCTCATACCTTGAAGGTTGTAACTTCTTAACAGCAGCTGTAAGTACCCCTGGTGATGCCATGGGACACAGTCTTCTATTTTTATGGGGTCCTGAAGCCCAAGGTAGTTTCGTAAGATGGCTACAACTTGGTGGTCTTTGGAACTTCGTTGCATTACATGGAGTATTTGGCCTAATTGGCTTTATGCTTCGTCAGTTTGAAATTGCTGGCCTTGTTGGAATTAGACCATACAACGCACTAGCTTTCTCAGCAGTAATTGCAGTTTTCACAAGTATTTTTCTAATTTATCCTTTAGGACAGCATAGTTGGTTCTTCGCACCTTCATTTGGTGTTGCAGCAATCTTCCGTTACATTCTGTTCATCCAAGGTTTTCACAATATCACTTTAAATCCATTCCACATGATGGGAGTTGCTGGAATTCTTGGTGGTGCTCTTCTTTGCGCTATTCATGGAGCTACAGTACAAAATACATTGTATGAAGATACAAGTATTTATACAGATGGTAAAGTTCAAAGTTCAACATTTAGAGCTTTTGACCCAACTCAAGAAGAAGAAACCTATTCAATGATTACAGCGAATAGATTCTGGAGTCAAATCTTCGGTATTGCTTTCTCAAACAAGCGCTTCTTACATTTCTTGATGCTATTTGTACCTGTTATGGGTATGTGGACATCTTCAATTGGTATTGTCGGCTTAGCACTAAACTTAAGAGCTTACGATTTCGTAAGTCAAGAAATTCGTGCAGCAGAAGATCCAGAATTTGAAACTTTCTATACAAAAAATATACTTTTGAACGAAGGTATGCGAGCATGGATGTCTTCTGTGGATCAACCACACGAAAACTTTGTATTCCCTGAGGAGGTTCTTCCACGTGGAAACGCCCTTTAATAATTTATTAAGAGCTCCAAACCAAAGTATTGAGGAAACTGGTTATGCCTGGTATGTAGGCAACGCTAGATTAATCAATTTATCTGGACGTTTATTAGGAGCTCACATTGCTCACTCTGGACTAATAGTCTTTTGGGCGGGAGCAATGATGCTCTTTGAGGTTAATCATTTTACTTTTGATAAACCAATGTGGGAGCAAGGTTTAATCTGTATGCCACACGTTGCAATGTTTGGTTATGGAATAGGCCCTGGTGGTGAAGTTACTGATATCATGCCTTTCTTTCAGGCTGGTGTGGTTCATTTAATAGCTTCTGCTGTTCTTGGTTTTGGTGGTATTTACCATTCATTAGCAGGTCCAGAAAAACTAGAAGAAGATTTTCCATTTTTCTCTACTGATTGGAGAGACAAAAATCAAATGACAAATATTCTTGGATATCATTTGATTGTTCTAGGTGTAGGTGCACTAGCATGGTCAGTAAACTGGTGTTTTATTGGCGGTGCATATGACACATGGGCACCTGGTGGTGGTGAAGTCAGACTTGTTAATCCAACCTTAGACCCAAGAGTCATACTTGGTTATCTATTCAGATCTCCATGGGGAGGAGCTGGTTCAATAATCGGAGTTAACTCCATTGAGGATATTGTTGGTGGACATGTTTATGTGGGTATTACTGCAATCATTGGAGGAATATTCCATATCTTTACCAAACCTTTTGGATGGGCAAGAAGAGCTTTCATTTGGAACGGTGAAGGCCTACTAAGTTACGCTCTTGGTGGAATTTGTGTAGCAAGTTTTATTGCTTCAACATTCATCTGGTTTAACAATACTGCTTACCCTTCCGAATTTTACGGCCCAACAAATGCTGAAGCTTCACAAGCTCAAAGCTTTACTTTCCTTGTGAGAGACCAAAGAATTGGAGCTAACGTAGGTTCAACAATGGGACCAACAGGTCTAGGTAAGTATCTCATGAGATCTCCTACTGGAGAAATAATATTTGGTGGTGAAACAATGAGATTTTGGGATTTCAGAGGTCCATGGTTAGAGCCTCTAAGAGGACCTAACGGATTAAGCCTTGAGAAAATCCAAAATGATATTCAGCCTTGGCAGGTTAGAAGAGCTGCTGAATATATGACTCATGCCCCTAACGCTTCTATTAACTCTGTTGGTGGAATCATTACTGAGCCTAATGCTGTTAACTTCGTTAATTTAAGACAATGGTTAGCTGCAGCTCAATTCTTCCTAGGATGGTTTACATTTATCGGTCACCTTTGGCATGCTGGACGTGCTAGAGCAGCCGCTGCTGGTTTCGAAAAAGGAATCGACAGAAAGAGTGAACCAGCTCTAGAAATGCCTGATTTAGATTAATTTCTATCTCATCTAAAAAAGCCCTATCTTTAGATAGGGTTTTTTTTTGCTCAATTTTATTATCTATATAAATTTTCTCTGAGCCATGGCAAACTTAAACCCATTACATTACTGAAACACCCCTCTATTTTTTCTATATATTTACCGCCTATACCTTCCAAGGCAAATCCTCCGGCGCAATATAAAGGTTCGTTTGTATCTACATAACTCTTGATTTCCCAGTCTTCCAAATTGGAAAAATAAACTCTTGAACTTACTGTTTTTTTTATTATTTCAGTGATTTTAAAAATTTTAGAAGTTGAATCAAAATCCCCAATTATTAGAGTATGACCAGTATGTAAAAATCCAAATTCTCCAGACATTTTTTTCCATCTAATAAATGCCTCCTCTTTATTAGATGGTTTTCCATAAGCTTCTCCTTTAAATTCAAAAATTGAATCGCACCCAAGTATTTCCAAAGGACCATAATTAAATTCTTCTGGCAATGATATGTTGTGAATATTTTCAGATATATTATTAGCCTTTTGAAAAGATAATTCCAAAGCTAAATTAAATATATTCTTTTCTTGAATAGTAGTTTCATCAAAGTCACTTGATATTTGGAAAAATTCGATTTGACAATTTTCTAGTAATTTCTTTCTAGATTGAGAAGCAGAGGCTAGAATTAACACAAATTTTTTACCAAATTATAGTGCAATTTAAAAATTAATAAATTTTAAAATTAATATAAATTACTAATGGAGTTAGAAGAAAAATTACATGAAATAAAGAAACCAATAATGGTCCTAGGCACTTCCAGTGGAGCAGGGAAATCATTAACTGTTACTGCTATTTGCAGGATTCTTAAAAATTTAGGAGAAGAACCAATACCTTTTAAAGGACAAAATATGAGTAACAACGCTTGGGTTGATTTGGAAGGTGGAGAGATGGCATATTCACAAGCACTTCAAGCTTTTGCTTGTGGTATTAATCCCTCTGCAGAGATGAATCCCATTTTATTAAAACCACAAGGGAACTCAATAAGCGAGGTGATTCACCTTGGCAAAAGCATAGGGACCACAACAGCACAAAATTACTATAAAGATTGGTTTTTTCCAGGCTGGGAAGTAATAAAAAAAAGTTTAAAGTCTATTTACGAAGGGAATCCGAATTGCCGTTTAATTATCGAAGGGGCTGGAAGTCCGGTTGAGATGAATTTAATTCATAGAGATCTGACTAATTTAAGAGTTGCTAAATATTTAAATGCAAATTGCATTTTGGTTACTGATATTGAGAGGGGAGGCGTATTTGCACAAATAATTGGTACTCTTGAATTAATGAAGCCTGAAGAAAAGAAGCTTATTAAGGGAATTATTATAAATAGATTCAGAGGAGACCTTTCATTATTTGAAGATGGAAAGAAATGGATAGAGAATAAGACTCAAATACCTGTGATTGGAATTATTCCATGGTTAAATGATTCATTTCCTCCAGAGGATTCTTTAGATTTAATAGAAAAAAAATCACTTTCTAAAAATCCTGAAATCAAAGTTGGAATTGTAAAATTACCGTCTATTAGTAACTTTTCGGATTTTGATCCACTAGAAAATGAAGAAACAATATTTATTGAATGGATTATAAATTCACAAAATCTAAATAAGTATGACTTCATTATTCTGCCTGGCAGTAAACAAACGATTAAAGATCAAATATTTCTTGAAAATTCTGGCTTATCTAAGGATATAAGGGACTATTCAAAAAACGAAGGAAATATTATTGGAATATGTGGAGGTTTACAAATGTTAGGGACTACACTTGAAGATCCTTATTTTAAAGAGGGTTCCAAAAATTATTCTGAACAAAAAATAAAAGGAATTGGATTACTACCATTAAAAACGACTTTCTTTAAGAAAAAATTTACACGTCAAATCAACTCTAAATCAATATGGCCATGCCAATCAGAAATTAATGGATTTGAAATTCATAATGGTCAAACTGTATTAGATGATATCCAAAGTTCATTGAAGATTAATCCTATTTTTGAAGATTCAGATCTTGGTTGGTACAAAGAAAATAATAAAGGAGGAACTATTGCAGGAACTTACATTCATGGGATATTTGAAAATGATAGTTGGAGAGCTCAATATATTAATTTAATAAGGAAGAGTAAAAATCTACCAATATCAAATAAAAAATCAATATCTTATAAAGAAAAGAGACAATCCATTATTGATAATCTTGCGAATGAATTCCACAAACATTTAAATCTCAAATCATTTTTAAGTTGAAAGAAACAAAAAACATAAAAATAATATGGCCAAACAATAAAGAGACATTTGTTTCAGATGGAGATGACTGGTTTTCTTCTGCTGAAAAAGCGGGTTTAGAAATCCCTACTGGCTGCCTCACAGGAAGTTGTGGAGCCTGTGAAATAGATGTAAATGGTGAAACAGTAAGGGCTTGTATAAGTGAAATTAAAAATAATAAAAAATGTACTTTACAAGTTTCTTTAACTACTGACCCCTTTTGGGAAAAATAAATTGCGCTAAACATTACTTATTATTAGATAATGGGAAACATAGAAAAAAATGATCCAAAAATTTGTTTATTAGAATATTATTTTTTGATTTTTGACGAAGCAAATAATTTGCAAAAAAAGACCCCTTTAATGGGGCCATTTATTGTTTCACTAAATCAAGTGTTTCCTTGTTTCCACTTTTTTCAGTAAAACAACTCCTTCACACAACTCCAAACTATGTCATTTAATTCTTTTTCGTGGAAGCGCTGAATGGAATGTTACTTAACTGTCACATGTGACAGTTTTCCACTTCTGGACATAATGGAAAACACTAATTCAGTGAAAAGGGTGTTTACTTCTCAGAGATTAACGTGTGAAGAGTTTCTAATTTGTACAACTTACTTGGAAAAAGTATAAATTATCTAAAGTATCGTTTGCTATTTCTTTTCCCAAAATAGATAAAGATTTGAAAACAGGTTTTTAGTATCTACTATTGCAGTGCTTGTAGAGATCAACTTCCATCCTGCAGAATTTCGTTTTTTCATAATTGTTGCAAGTTCGTTTTCTTGTCTTTGAGTATTTGCATTTCCAACTGCGTAATATATATCAAGATCATTTTCTACTTTTGCCATTTTTTAAGGTGATGGTTTATTCAGAGTTAATATTACTCAATCTTTCTTAGTAACTGGGGAAGATTCGATATAGTGGCTGTAAATAATTCTCATATGGTATTACCTTCACCCCAAATTGCGATAGGACTACTGCTTATAAGTATTGGAATGGTAGTTACTTTCGATATCAAAATTGATCAGTTTAAAGGTAAATAATTAAAAAAAGTTGAATATCTGGTTGAATATCTGGGTGAATATCTATATATATTTGATCAATAAAGAATTATCTTATTTAGATCAAGAATAAGAAACACCCTGCAACAAATCCACTTAAATGACCTAATAAACTTACCCCTGGCAAAAATGAGAAAACCAAACCTATAAGGCATATTGTCTTTAACATTTTTTGCACTTCGTAATTGGATTTTAAACCAATTTTTTTGCCTAAAAAGTGACTCTTTCCATAAAAAGACGTTAACAGTAAAAATCCAAATAAAGCATAAATTATTCCGCTAAATCCTAAAGCAGCATAATTCGGATAAATATTTAAATACGACAAGATCTTTTCGTAAACCCAGATAATAAAAAAATTCAAAAAAGAACAAATTAAAATAAATTTCAGATAAAAAAATCTGCTTTCTATTCCAAGTCTCATCAGAAAATATCTAGTAATGATTATTCCACCAATATTTGATAATAAATGATTTAAATCTGCATGAACTAGTATTGATGTGAAAATCCTATAAGGTTGATCACTAATTAATTTTGGTACAAAGTAAAAATATTCTTTATCAATAACTCCAATTAAATCTGTAAGTATAAAAACTGAAATTAAAAGAGATGCACTTAGGATGTATTGCCAATCATATTTAGATATTGAATTATTAATAGCCATATCTTCTATAGTTTTATACTAAAAGAATATCTACTTACTTAGAAGAAAAGACCCTCAAAAGGGTCTTTTTAACGTCTTGAATTTATATTAGCTTTAGTAAACTTTGCAATGAGAACTTGTTGGGTGGTCTATACATTCTTTTTCCCAATAATCTTGGCTTTGATCTTTTGGTAGTTGATAATTAAAATCATGCATTCTCCAAATATCTGAAGTTGCATTTCTAAGGGCAGTAAATGGAGTGGTGAGTCTCATAAACATTAAACCTCCTATATCTCTACTCCTTAATTATCCTCCTATTCAATTGAAATTAATAGAGTATTAATACCCGAGTATTAGTGCTTTGTGGTTGTCGCGACTATCTTTTCCCATTCAGTTGGAGTAGAAATAATTCAGGAGTCAAAAGCACTTCATCGACTTTGTGGACAGCGAGGTGCATAAGACTCGAAGAGGGCAAATAAATGCCCTCTTATTTTATTATTGGGACTTCCAGAAACGATAAATTAACGGAGAGGGTGGGATTCGAACCCACGAATAGTTACCTATTAAACGATTTCGAGTCGTTCGCTTTCGACCACTCAGCCACCTCTCCCATATTTAAAATATAAATTAAAAAATTTATACTAAAAATATATTTAGATTTTTGTTAATTCCAACCAGTTTCTTTCATTATTTCTATTGCCTTACTATTGAATTTGCCAATTTCTTTTATAGTCACATTATCTGGAGTGAAATCTCCAAATTTACTAACAATTCTATTTTGACTTGATTCCTTTAAAGGGTGCTCATAAGTTTTATTAGCTAAACCTTGACTACCTTCACTAGAAGCTAAATATTCAAGAAGTTTAATAGCCTCAGTCTTGTTTTCTGCATATTTATATACGCCCCCAGCAGTTATATTTACATGCGCAGGATTGGGTATTATTAATTTTATTTTTTCTGCTAAAGAAGCATCTCTTGGGCCTTTAACTCCATCAAGCATCCTTGCGACATAATAATGATTAACGATTCCAATACCGCACGTTCCCTGCCCTACAGCTCTTATTAATGAAGAATCTCCAGAAAAATAGGGAGTGGAGACATTTGATATCAAACCCTTAAGCCAAATTTTTGTTTGGCCAACGCCTTTCTTTGCTATTTGATTAGAAACCAAAGATTGATTATAAGGACTTTTTCTATTTCTTAGACATACTTTTCCTTTAAAAGAAGGATTGGTTAGATCCTCAAAATTTTTGATTTTTGTAATATCCACAATATCCGGATTTGTGATGATTACCCTTAATCGCCTAGTAAGGCCAAACCATTTATTTCTAGGATCTCTTAAATTATTTGGAACACTATTTTCTAGAATATTTGAATTAATTTTTTGAAATAAATTTGCCTTTGATGCATTTTCAATTCTTGCTGCATCAACAAGAATTACTAAATCAGCCTGAGAATTTTTACCCTCTCTTTTTAAGCGCTCAATTATAGCTTTTCCATCTGTTTCTATATATCTAACTTTGATGCCAGTTTGTTCTTGAAATTTTTGATAAACCTCTTTATCTGTATTGTAATGTCTACCAGAAAATAACCTAACCTCTTTCTCTGCAGAATTTACAGGTTGATTATTTAGAAGTAGCGATAATGTCACTGAAGTAAAAAATAGCTTTTTTAGATAATTCTTTAATTTCATTTATTAAAATTGTTATTTTTGATACCTTACAACAAAAATTAGGTAGAAATAATCCAAAAATAAAAAATCACTTTGTCATGTATATTTCTTTACCTTAGGAAATAACATTCTGATACTTTCGAGATATAAATCTTACTTTACTAAGGGAAAGCCCATGCGTTCCCTCTCTAGTATCCATGAAGACGCGACTTCTCTAGCTAACTTTCTGATTTTTTCTATATACTGGGCACGATCAGTTACTGATATTACGCCTCTAGCATCAAGCAAATTAAAGCTATGACTACACTTTAAAACATAATCAAGCGCGGGGTAAGTTAGCTTCTTTTCAATTAATGAATTTGCTTCATCTTGATATATCTCAAATAATTTTCTGAGATTTTCAGGATTTGATTCAGAGAAATTATATGAACATTGACCTTTTTCAAATTGAAGCCAAATATCGCTGTATTTCAGATCTTTATTCCAATTTAAGTCCCAGATACTTTCTTTATCCTGCAAAAACATTGCAATTCTCTCTAAACCGTATGTAATTTCAATTGGTATTGGTTGACAATCAACTCCCCCGCATTGTTGAAAATAAGTGAATTGAGTAACTTCCATTCCGTCTAGCCATACTTCCCAACCTACGCCCCAAGCTCCAAGAGTTGGCGACTCCCAATTATCTTCTACAAATCTTATGTCATG
>CACFEJ010000019.1 GCA_902565305.1 uncultured Prochlorococcus sp. | reverse complement strand
CCTATTCCTAAATTACTAGCAGCTACAACATCTGCAGTACCTCTAACAAGAAGCAATGTTTCACTTGAAGCGTTGCCTGCAATAGTTTCCACTGAAAAAATTAGTAGAGAAATAATTAACAACCCCAACAGGATATGAAGCGCTCCAGTAGTTTTTAAAATATTTTTTAACTTCATAAAAAAAGGAGCTAATTGCCCCTTATTTTAGATTAATTGTCAATAATGCACTAGTTATCGCACTATTTTGCTTCTGAAAGATCAGAAGTAAATTCATATCAAAGGATTAAAGAGATTAACCACTCCCTAGATGAGGGATTTAGCCCCAATGTGGGTCGTCATCCTCTGATCCTGTATCCCATGCTGAACCTATTACTGGTTCATCAATTATGGAAGGCTGAATCGCTTGAAAGGTTTTTGGCGAAACTTTTTTTATATATATAGAATCTTTTTCCTCTTTAGAACTATTTTTAGTATTTGAATCTGTCATACCTTTCATTGAGGGTTCTTTCACCAGTTGAGCATGAGGATTTGAGGCTGAAGGATCAGGTTGATCAGCCTTACATGATGGAGGGTTCAATGTTCCATGAGTTGAAATTCCAAAAATATGTCCATATATTCACTTATAAGTACTTGAAGTGGAGTGTATATTTTCTTCTCTCTAAATTCTTTAAAACCCTTGCGGTAGTTCGGCTTTTGGGTATGCCCTCGTCGGGACTTGAACCCGAGACCTCTCCCTTACCAAGGGAGTGCTCTACCGCTGAGCTACAAGGGCAATTTTAAAGTGGGCCGGGTTGGATTTGAACCAACGTAGGCAGAGCCAGCGGATTTACAGTCCGCCCCCTTTAACCACTCGGGCACCGACCCCCACTATTTGAACTTATCAGTTAATGGACACTTTGTGTGAAATTGTTTTGGTTTTTTTGTTTCTTTCTAGATAGCATTTGTAAAGAAAAGACTTTATTGATGATGAATATTTTATTGATAAATGGACCGAATCTAAATCTTTTGGGCACTAGAGAACCTGAAATATATGGTAATAAAACATTGAGTGATATAGAAAAAGATTTAATTAAAGAAGCTAAAGAAAAAAGTATTAATCTTGAATGTTTTCAAAGCAATCACGAAGGAGAAATAGTAGATAAAATTCAGGAGTCTGTAAAAAGTATCCAAGGTATTCTTATAAATGCTGGCGCTTTTACTCATACTTCGATTTCTATTCGTGATGCTTTAATTGGATCAAAAATTCCTTTTGTAGAGTTACATATTTCAAATATTTTTAGTAGAGAAGAATTTCGTAAAGAATCTTTTCTTACAGATAAAGCTATAGGAATAATAAGTGGATTCGGAATATCAAGTTATTCGTTAGCTTTTGAGGGAATCATTGGATATTTGAGTAGTAAAGATTAAATGCTAGTCGATTTTAAAAGGCCTTCTTCTCATATTAAATACTTATCTTCATTATCTTCAGATGAATGGATTAAACTTGCATTGTCTAATCCAATAGAAATTCTTATTGACCATGCTCATTGCGAGAGAAAAGCAGCAGGAGTGGCTATTCAATTGATGTTCAGATATCCATCAGAACCAAATCTTGCAGAAGTTCTAAGTCCAATAGCGAGAGAGGAATTAGAGCATTTTGAAAAAATACTTTATTTTTTAAAGGATCTTGGACATTCTCTTGAGTCCCTAAAACCACCTCCATATGGTGCCGAATTGTCCAAGAATATGAGAAAGGAGGAGCCCGATAGAATGCTCGATAGTTTCTTAATCGCAGGACTTATTGAAGCAAGAAGTCATGAAAGATTAAGCTTGCTTGCTCTTAATTCTAGAGAAGAATCTTTTAAAATTCTTTATGAATCTTTGCTTGAGAGTGAGGCAAGGCACTTTGGAATTTATTGGAAGCTAGCACAAACTAAATTCTCTAAAAATCAAACTTTCAAAAGGCTAGAGGAGTTGTCTGAAATTGAGTCAGAAATTCTTGCTCAGACTTGTACTATGCCAAGGGTCCATAGCTAGAAATAATAAATTAAGAATGTTAATAAAAAAAATTTTTACAGTATTTAAAGGCTACAAAAGTGATTCGACATCATTGACCATTGTTGGTGTTGGTCCTGGAGATCCATCGCTTTTAACAATTGCTGCTGTGGATGCAATAAAAAAAGCGAAAGTTATAGTTTTTCCAATATCAGATGATAATAAAAAAAGTTTCGCTGCAGAAATAGTCAAGAGATACACCAAATTTAAAAAAAATATACCTATCATCTTTCCAATGGCTAGGAGGGATTTTGATCCTGATGAAATATGGTCTAAAGCAGTAGAAAAAATTGTGAAATTTATAAAAAATGGTGAATCAGTTGTTTTACTTTGTCTAGGAGATACCTCAATATTTGCGAGTTCTTCTAATATTTTGAGGATAATAAAGCAAAATTATCCAGAAATCATTACCAAAACCATACCTGGTATTTCTTCTCTATCAGCAGCAGCAGCTTTGAATGATTTTGATTTAGTTAAAAAAGGTGAGACTTTAATAATCAAAGAGTGCCCTTCTTCCAATTCAGAATTAACATCCCTAATTAAGGAAAGTCGAGAAAATAAAACGGTCTTGGCTATTATGAAAATTGGTAAACGATGGAATTTAGTTAGGGAAACTTTGAAAAAAGAGAATATTATCAAAAAATCATTAATAGCTTTAAGTGTTGGTACGCCTGATCAAATTATTCAATATGCATCACAATATAATAAAGACATCATGCCTTATTTTTCTTTGATTTTGATAAGGTTCGATTAATGCATAAAAAAGAAAAATTAATTGAAAATCAATTTACCTGGCCAATATGTAAAAAACTATTATTTCTTATTCTTGATGATAAGGTTAGTGATGTATTTGTTTGTGAATTAGTTTGGGAAAGACTTTTTTATACTAAAGAACTAACTATAAATGATTGGGCATTTAGCGAATTAACTCCTACTTATTGGTCAGAAAAATTTGAAAAAGCTCCTCAAATTATTTCAGAACGACCAGCCTCAGTACATTTGACTCGATCAATTCCTAAAGACTATAAACAGGGATTGAAAAAATTTCTTAATTTTAAAGGTTATAAAATTAATGAACTCTATCCAAGAAGAACTAGAAGAGCGACGGCAGTAAATTGGTTGATTTATTGGGCGATTGAAAATGATTGTTTTTCGCAAGATAATGGATTAATGCCAATTCTTAGTTCACCGCCTGTTAATCCAATTATAGGACATTTTGGCGATCCAGAAATTAAATAAGTTTCTTTGAATAAGGTAAATGAATCTATTAAAGGTATAGTTGTAAGGGATACTACTTTCTTTGGAGAGAAGAATTGATTCTTCCTACAATAGCAATTATCGGAAGACCCAACGTTGGGAAATCTACCTTAGTTAATCGTCTTTGCCAAAGTAATGATGCAATAGTATTTGATAAGCCTGGAGTTACAAGAGATAGAACTTATCAAAATGCTTCATGGGGAGGCAAGGAATTTCAAATAGTTGATACTGGAGGTTTAGTTTTTGATGATGATAGTGAATTTCTCCCAGAGATAAGGACACAAGTTTTCTTGGCTTTAGAAGAGGCTTCACTAGCGTTACTGGTGGTAGATGGTAATCAAGGGGTTACAGATGGTGATTTATCAATAGCAAAATGGTTAAGAAACTCAAGCTGTAAAACAATTGTTGCTGTTAATAAATGCGAATCGACTACTCTAGGAATATCCCTAGCTTCAGAGTTCTGGAAATTAGGATTGGGCGAACCTAATCCTGTTTCGGCTATTCATGGTTCAGGTACTGGAGATCTTTTAGATCTCGTTATTGGCGAACTTCCTGAAAATAATATTCAGGATGACGAAGAAAAGATAATGATGTCAATTATTGGTAGGCCTAATGTTGGTAAATCTAGTTTGTTAAATTCAATCTGTGGAGAAAAAAGAGCAATAGTTAGTGATATTAGTGGTACGACAACTGATTCAATAGATACGCTTATTAAAAAAGGTGATAATCATTGGAAAATTATTGATACTGCAGGGATTAGAAGGAAGAAAAATGTTAAATATGGCACTGAATTCTTTGGTATTAATAGGGCTTTTAAATCTATAGATAGAAGTGATGTTTGTGTTTTAGTTATAGATGCTAAAGATGGAGTAACTGATCAAGACCAGAAGCTTGCTGGGCGCATAGAAGAACAAGGCAGAGCTTGTATAATTGTTGTTAATAAATGGGATCTTGTAGAAAAAAATAGTTCAACAATTTATCAAGTAGAAAAAGAACTTAGATCTAAACTTTATTTTTTACACTGGTCAAAAATGATTTTTATATCTGCCCTTACTGGTCAAAGGGTTGATAATATTTTTGAGCATGCTCTTAATGCTGTAAATCAACATAGAAGAAGAGTTACAACATCTGTAGTTAATGAAGTACTTAAAGAATCAATCAGTTGGAAAAGTCCTCCCACGAAGAGAAGCGGCAAGCAAGGTAGGCTTTATTACGGTACTCAAGTAAAGAACAAACCTCCCACTTTTACTCTTTTTGTAAATGACCCTAAATTATTCGGAATAACTTATAGAAGATATATTGAAAAACAAATTAGAGTAAATTTAGGCTTTGAAGGCACACCCCTCATTTTACTTTGGAGAGGAAAACAGCAAAGAGCTTTAAATAAAGAAGTCGAAAGAGAAAATATTGAGTTAATTCAAAAAGATTAATGAATTTGCTAACCAAATTTTCTGTTGGTCAATATGTTCACGGTAATAGAAGTTGGCTAAGAATTATAGATAGTAGATTAAAAATAATTATCTTAATGATATTTTTAATCACTCCAATTTGGGCAGGTCCAATATGGAGATTGAGTTTGGTTGGTTTTTTACTATTAATTACTTTTTTAAGTTTATTACCATCTAGAGTATGGTGGCGATCATTATTTTTCCTATCATGTTTGTCACTTTTAATTGGATGTATATCAATTCTTGCCTCTTCTGATATTCAATCTCTTGATGGCTACTTAAGAAATCCCAATGAGTTGCAAGTAGTACTGGAAAGCCAAAAAGAATGGAATATTTTGCAAATTCCTTCGCAGAAAATATGGTTTATTAATTTCGGTCCCTACAACTTATCAAGAAAGGCCTTTGAACTAGGAATAAAAACCTCCACTTTGATATTTACCGTTATTCATAGTGTGAATTTGATGCTTTTAACCACATTGCAGGAAGACATTGTATGGGGATTAAGTTGGTTTATGTATCCATTAAGAAAGATAGGATTGCCAACTAGTAAGTGGCTTTTTCAGTTGTTAATTGCATTACGTTTTATTCCTCTAGTGCAGGAAGAACTTCAAAATATTGTTAAATCAGTGTCAGTTAGATCAATAAATTTTCGAAATTTAGGACTAAAGAAATCCTTTAATGTTTTATTAATCTTAGTGGAAAGGTTATTTCAAAATATATTTCTTAGAATTGATCATGGAGCAGAATCATTACTATCAAAGAAAAAAATTATTATAAAAACCAACAGATTTAGAACTCTTTATCCTTCAAAATCTCTCAATGTAATTGTTAATACATTATCGATTTGTTTTATTTGCATAGCAATTTTTCTTAGAAAACTGTATGGTGCATTATAAATAACAAAATATTTAAGGTTTGAGTTCTGAGCGTTATTTAAACCATCCAACATTTGGCATGTTGTACCAAGTTTCTCCTGGAAATGATGGGAGAGATATTTATGCGACTTTATACGCTCAAAAAATGTTTTTCTTGGTAGAAGTTCGACAGAGAGAAGTTTTTTTTGAAGTTATACCTTATTTAGATGCCCGTAATCAGGCCGAATTAAATCTTCAAAAAGCTAGAAGAAAAGGATCTGAAGAACTATCTAAATGGGAGAATTTATTTACGCAAACTTTTTTATAAAAGGTGAACCCTGCAAATTATTTAAAAATAAAAAATAAAATACCATCAAATGTAAATATCCTTGCGGTAAGTAAAGGATTTAAAAGTCAAGAAATCAAGACTATTCAAAATATAGGTCAGAACGATTTTGGTGAAAGTAAGGTTCAAGAGGCCTTTGAAAAACAATTAACTTTAAAAGATCTTAAACAAATAAATTGGCACTTTATTGGAAGAATACAAAGTAATAAAATAAGAAAAATAGTTCAAAATTTTAAATATATTCATTCAGTTGATTCATTTGAAAAATTGGAAAAGATTTCTAATATTTCACGTGAAGAGAAGAAAAATCCATTAATAATGTTGCAGGTTAAGTTGAGTGATGACCCTACTAAAGGAGGCTTTAATCCTGAATTTATAAAATTGAAATGGAGAGAAATTCAAGAGTTGAAAAATATTTCATTAACCGGTTTGATGACTATCAACCCTAAAGGACTTAGCTCTAGAGAAAATTCAGGGTTGTTTAAAAAATGTCGTGCTCTCGCTGATTCTCTACAACTACCAGATTGTTCCATGGGGATGTCTGGTGATTGGGAGGAAGCAATTGACGCTGGATCAACTTGGTTAAGATTAGGATCTTTGATTTTTGGAGGCAGATCCTAATTAGTTATTTTTTTATAAAAAATCTTATTTATAAACTTGCAGTAAAGTTCAACTAACGTTATTTAAGTATAGGTAGTTTATTCATTTAAAAAATGAATCTATTACTCAAGGTTCTTAAACCTTAGTAATCAATTTCAAGAGGATTTAAAAGGTGTCACTTATTTCTAGATTAAAGGCAGTTGTTGCAGGGGATGAGTATCTCGATGATGATTTTGATGAGTTGGATTATGCTTCAGAGGATGAATTAAATGATATTAATAATTTCAAACAAAATCCAAAGAATGCAAATGCACTTGCAAATTCAAATCCGTTTGATTTTATGAATAACAACAGATCATCAAAAGTAGTTGGTATGCCTGGAATCTCAAATTCATCCTCAGAAGTAAGCTTAATGGAACCAAGAAGTTTTGATGAGATGCCTCAAGCTATACAAGCATTAAGAGAGAGAAAAACTGTAATTCTCAATTTAACTATGATGGATCCTGATCAAGCTCAAAGAGCTGTTGATTTTATTGCTGGGGGCACATATGCAATTGATGGACATCAAGAGAGAGTCGGTGAAAGTATTTTTCTTTTCGCTCCAAGTTGTGTAAATGTAACTAGTTCTTCTCCAGAAGAAGCTTCTCCTTCTTCTGTGTCTACAGAAAACGCACCACAATATAGTTTTGGCAAAAATACTACTCCTGAACCAGCATGGGGTAATTCTAAATTAAGTGCTTATTAATGATTAATCTGTGACAGATAAAATTGCGATTATTGGGTTTGGAAATATTGCAAGAGCTATAATTACTCCTCTATTAGATAAAAAATTAATTCAGCCAGAGAATGTTTTTTGTGTTGTAAATACAGAAAAAAGTTTAGAAAATATAAAAAAAAATTATAAATATAATATTAACGTTTATAAATCAGGTTCTAAAGAGTCAAAAATAATTTGGGATTGTCAATATAAACTTCTTTCGATAAAGCCCCAACAATTGAATGATATAAGTGAGGCCCATCATATAAAAAATAAAGACAATTTAATAGTTTCAATTCTTGCCGGGGTTTCAATAAATAGACTTACCCAAAAGTTTCCTAATCATAAATGTGTGAGGGTGGTTACAAATATTCCAATAACTATTGGAAAAGGATTAACAGGGATTTCTTGGGGAGAAGAAATTACAGAAGATCAGAAACAATTTACAAAAAAATTATTTGAAAATACTAGTAAAATTTATGAATTTACTGAAGATTACCTTGATATATTTTTAGCTTTAACTTCATCAGGTCCTGCAATTATTGCTTTAATTATAGAAGCATTAAGTGATGGAGGATTAAGCGGGGGATTACCAAAAATAATTTCAGAGGAACTTGTTATAGAAATGATACTAGGGACTATTTGTCTAATAAAGGAAAATAAACTTACTACTTCTGAGCTTAAAAATTTAGTAACTTCTCCAGGCGGAACAACTATTTCTGCTTTAAGGGTTTTAGAAAAAAAGAGTGTAAGGTCAGCACTAATGGAATCAATAGTTTCAGCTAGTAATCGAAGTAAAGAGTTTCGTTAGGTTTTTCAATTATCTTTTAAGTTAATATAAACTTCTTCAAGTGAATTTATATTTTTAGCAATTGTGTATCTCTCAAGTATACGTTCTCTAGCTTTTTCTCCAAGGTCTTTTGTAAATGAAGGGTGTTCTACAAGAATTGGGATTATGGTTTTTAATTGTGCAGCCACATTATCAGTTGAAATTACTATTCCTGCTCCGTGCTCTAAAACTTCACCATCAGCTCCAGCATCTGTAGCTACACAAGCAGTACCAGCAGACATTGCCTCTAAAAGTGATAATGATAAACCCTCTACTAAGCTTGGTAAGAAAAATACTTCTGCTATTTGCATTATTGCTATCCTAGTTTCTAAATCTAATTCGGCACCCCACCAAATTAATTTCTCATTACCAAGGTTAGAAAAACTATTTTCAAGTGTTGGCTTCATTGGCCCATCCCCAACAATAACTAATTTGCAATTTTGAGTTTTGGTTTGGCGCCAAGAACGCAAAAGTGCCTCGATATTTTTCTCATTTGCAATCCTTCCCATATATAAAAAGATTCTTTCATTTCCAAGTTTGTTTTTTACCTGATCATATTTTTTACTTTTTTTGCAAAAAGGTCTCCAAATATTTTCATCAACGCCGTTTGGAATAATTATTTGTTTTTCTTTAGGTACTCCTAATTTCTCAAGAACATTTTTTTGAAGTTCAGAAAAAATAATTATTTTATCGAACTTTGCTAAAGAGGGAGCATAAAGCTGATATGTTAATTGTTGAGTGCTCGCAGTTAGATTTCTATTTTTTGCATCAAATGGTGGATGAAATGTTCCTATAAGAGGAACATTAATTTCATTACAAAGCTCTGGAAGTCTAAAGTCTAAAGGAGATAAAGTTAGGCTTGCATGTACTATGTCAGGTTTTAATCTTTCAAATGATAGCC
Organism: uncultured Prochlorococcus sp.; assembly: GCA_902565305.1. GTDB lineage: Bacteria > Cyanobacteriota > Cyanobacteriia > PCC-6307 > Cyanobiaceae > Prochlorococcus_A. Next base: position 19,603 of record CACFEJ010000019.1, on the reverse strand, counting down.
TTAGCTCTTTTTCTGCTCTTGGAGAGGGTATTGTATAAACTTGAGATTTAATTAAATATGGGAGACTTACGTCAGGATCATTTGCAAGAAATAATGGGGTTGATGAATTTGAACTAGAGGGATTGTCGAAATGAATAAAACTAATTTTATGCCCTCTGGCCTTTAATTCCTGAGTAGTTGAATTGCCGTAAGTTACATTTCCACAAAAAGGGGATTTTTTCCCTAGCCAGGCAATATGAACCACATTAATTGAATTAACTATTTATTAAGTTAACAGGCAAAGGCTCCATGACCATATTTTTTAAAACTTTTAATGCTTCATGAAAATGCTAACTATATATTTCTCTCAACATTTTTAGTGAAGATAGCTCCTTCTCTAATTGAGTAGAGATCCATGTCTCAATAATGAATAATATTTTAAGCCAGACTTTTTTGGGACCCAACAACTCTCCATTAGATTTTATTGGTAATTCTGGAAAAAGAAGTCTCTGTAATAGAGCAACTTCAGATGCATTTATTTTTAGATTACTTTGAGGATCTTCTATGGATGAAAACCCTTCATTTGGTAAAAAATAACAACTCCATTCCCAATTTCCTATAGGTGGAATAATAGGTTCTCCAGTTTTACAACAATGATGAATTGGTAAATTAATACCCCCGATGGCTAATAGATGGATTAAAGATTGAATACTCATTGAGAGCATTTTAATATCTTCTTCTTGAGACTCTTTATATAAATAAATCCTATCAAGATGTGCAAGAACGCAAGATAAATAGTCTTGTTGCTTGTCATTATTACCTACTAATAAAAATGTTAATTCAGTTATTGCTTGCGCGGCTGCAAGACATTCAATATTTTTCCCTAGACCAGAATAGCTTTTTAATATTTTAATTTGACGTACAGATTTAAGATTTCTTTTCCCAAAAATCTGCAGACTTAAATATGTTAAAGGAGTAGCTGCTGCAAGACTACTTTTAGGACGCCTGGCACCAGGTACCGCTAATCTAACAATCCCTTGCTCATCGGTAAGGATAGTTATTAATCTATCATTCTCGCCTAATGGAGAAGCTTTAATACAGAGACCTTTTAGTCGGCACTCACCAGAACCAGACATTTAAATTACGTTAACTTCTTCAAAAATTTCGCAAAAATTGGAAGTTCCCACGCAACTAATTCCAATATCAAACAAATCAATTACTTGCGTCAGTTTTTTTATGCCACCTACAACTTTGATTTGATTTTGAGAGCCTGTTATTTTTAGTATTTCGGGAACATCATTAGATGTAAGAGGAGATCCAAACCCGTCCCCGAATTGAAAATTTTTTATTCCTAATTCCAAACATATTTCTATCGCATTAATAAAAACTTCTTCTTGTAGTTTTGATTTATTTACGATTATTGAAACTGGTAATCCAGATAATTTAACTTGCTCAATTTCAGCAGCAAAAGTTTCTAAATTTCTTTTGGATAAATTGATAAAGTTTGGGATATATTCAATTCCTTTTGCACCCTTATCTTTTGCAAAACAAACTAATTCTTCAATAAATGAAACTGGTAAATCTGCTAAAGGGTAAGAAATAAGTGCGTTTATATCCGCACTGTAATTACCTAAACAGTTTTTAAGATCAGTTAAATAATTTAGTGAAGTAGAAATATTTTTGATATTGTATTTTCTTATTAAATCGCAATTCACACAGAAATTTTCCCATGATAAATAAGGGTTAATAACAATCGCATGAATTTTCTCATTTAATTCATATTCAATATTGGGCATTTAAAACTTATTTAGATTGAATCAGTCCATAACCTCCATGATTCCTTTTATATATAACTTGTAGTTCATTATTTTTCTTGTTTCGAAAAACATAAAAATCATGATCAATTAGATCTAATTGTTTTCTTGCTTCATCTGATGAAATTGGAGTCATTTCAAAGTATTTATTTTTTATAGATGGCTCAGGCAGACTTGCTTCAGTGCCTTCTTTAAATAAAGCTTTATCTAAAAAATTTGATTCCATACTTTCAATTTGTAAAGAATCTTTATTTTTAAATTGTTTATGATGGATTGTTTTATTGTTTCTTTCTTTGTATTTGCGTAATTTTCTACAAAGTTTATTTGAAACTAAATCAATGCTTGAGTATAGATTTTCAGTTTTCTCTTCGGCTCTAATTACAGTACCATTTGCAAAAATAGTAACTTCTGCAGTCTGGAAGGAGACCCTTGGATTTTTTTCTATTGAAAGGTGTATGTCGGCTTCTTTAACGATATCCTTATAGTGATGTGTTGCTTTTTCTATCTTTGCTTCAGTATATTCTTTTAAAGCTCCAGTGAGCTCAAGATTTTTCCCATGGATTAAAATTTTCATAACAAATCTAAAAATATTTACTTACTTTCTAAATCTACTTAAATATGGTTAATAGAACAGCAATAATTAAACAACCTGATAATATTTCTTTTTTCAATGATGTTTATAAATTACAAAAAGAATATCAGGAGGCATTGATTGTAGATAACTCTAACCCTGATTTCATTTGGATAGGTGAGCATCAACTCTGTTATACGTTGGGTAGAGGATCTAATTACGATAATTTATTATTTTCTTTGAATGATAATAATTATGATGTTTTTAAGATTGATAGGGGCGGTGAGGTTACTTGTCATATGCCAGGACAATTAGTAACTTACTTGGTGTTAGATTTGAACAATTTTAATAAAGATTTAAATTGGTATTTAAGAAAAATTGAAGAAATTATTATAAAAATTCTTGGGACTTTTAACATAGATTGTCATTCAAGAGAGGGTTTCACTGGTGTTTGGATAGGAAATAAAAAAATTGCTTCAATTGGAATTGGTTGTAAAAGATGGATTACAATAAATGGATTTTCAATCAATATTGACTGCGAATTAGAAAACTTTAATAAAATTGTTCCTTGCGGAATAGAAAATTGTCTTATGGCAAATATGATTGATTACAATAAAAATTTAAATATTCAAGAAGTCAAGAGAATTGTTAAAAAAATCATTCAGGAAGAATTTAATTTCGATTTTGTATCAAAATAGAAATTAAAATTTCAAGATCAATTTAATATGCGTGATTTAGCATACTGGCCTTCAGCTAAACCTCTTTCTAAAAAAGATAAATTTGCTAAAAATAGAGATTTTATTAAGAACATTCATCACATAGATCAAATTTGGGAAAAATTAAAATTTAAATGTGGTGATACTTTAGCTGTTTGCGATTTGCGAGGGAAATACAAAGAAAAATTTTCTTATTCTGAGCTGGCTGATTTAATAACAAAAGTCTCTTTTTCTTTTAAAAATTATGGTTTAGTGAAGGGGGATGTAGTTACTGTAATATCTGAAAATTCTCCAAGATGGCTAGTAGTTGACCAAGGATTAATGCGTTTAGGAGCTATAAATGCAGTGAGAGGTATTAATTCTCCTTCAGTAGAATTAGACTATATTATTGAGCATTCTAATTCAGTAGGTCTAATAGTTCAATCTAAGGAGATTTGGATAAAGTTAAACAACAAAGAAGAATTAAAAAAAAGACTGAAATTTATAATCAATTTAGAAGATGAACAATTTGAAAGTTTAATAAGTTGGAATCAATTAATAAGAAAAGCAGAAAAAGAAAATTCACAAACTAACAATATTGAAAAATTTAATCCAAAAATTGATGATGTTGCTACTATCCTTTACACTTCTGGGACAACAGGAAAACCTAAAGGTGTCCCTTTGACTCATGCAAATTTTTTGCATCAAATAATCAATTTAGCCTATATTGCTGATCCAGAACCTGGGACTTCTGTATTAAGTGTGTTGCCTATCTGGCATTCTTATGAGAGAAGTGCTGAATACTTCTTTTTTTCATGTGGTTGTTCTCAATACTATACAATTCCTAAATTCTTGAAAGATGATATTACACAAATAAAACCTGTTGTCATGGCTACTGTACCAAGACTATGGGAGGCAATACATGATGGTTTTTTTCAGGCGTTGAAAAAAATGCCTTCCAAAAAGCAAAAACTTATTAAGTTTTTGATAAGTAATAGTTCTTTTTTTAAAAGAAGTTTAAGAAAGATAAGAAATTTAGATATAAATCAAATAACATTCAAATCAAAAATCCCCTTACTGGCTACTGTTATTGGCCGATATCCTTTACATAAATTATCTACTATTTTTTTATGGCCAAATATTCTTAGACAACTATGCGGAGAAAAACTGAAATTTCCAATTAATGGCGGAGGTGCATTGCCAGAACATGTGGATCTTTTTTTTGAATCTTTAGGTGTAGATGTTTTGGTGGGATATGGACTCACTGAAACCAGTCCAGTATTAACTTGTAGGAGAAGAGAATTAAACGTTAGAGGATCATCCGGTCAGCCTCTAGCATTTACCGAAATCAAAATAGTGAATGATGATAAAAGAAAGATTCTGAAGTTCAGAGAAGTCGGAAAAATTCTTGTTAAGGGACCACAAGTAATGAAAGGTTATCTTAAAAATGAATTAGCTACAAAAGATGTTTTATCCAAGGATGGTTGGTTTGATACAGGTGATTTAGGTTTTTTAATACCAAACGGTTCCCTTTTTATAACAGGAAGAGCCAAGGATACAATAGTGCTATCAAGCGGTGAAAATATAGAACCGAATCCGCTAGAGACCGAAATCCTTAGTTCTGAATTTATCAATCAAATTCAACTAGTAGGTCAAGATAAGAAATGTTTAACGGCCCTCGTCGTGCCTAATGTCGAATTAGTTAAAAACAAGTTTTTGGAAGAAGACCTTTCAAAGTTAAACCTGGATAAGAATATTAGTACATTTTTTAAATCTCAAATTAATAATTTGCTTAAAAGTCGATTAGGAGCAAGATCAGAAGAACAAATATTAGATTGTTATTTCGTTGATGCCTTTACTTTAGAAAATGGGTTATTAACACAAACTCTTAAACAAAAAAGAAAAGAAATAGAAAAAAAGTATTCATTTCAAATAGAAAATATGTATGAAAAGAAATTTAGTAAGAAAAATTGATTTGTTCTTTCTATATTGAAAAAGGTAATTTAATTTTTTATGGAAACAAAAAACTCAATATCTATAAAGCGCTCAATAGCTATTAAAGCTGTAGTTACTCCAACGTGGAAGGAAGATGCTGAAAAAGAATTAAGTAAAGCAATTTCAAACATTGATCAGCAATTATCTCAACTTGAGCAGGAGGGGCAGCAAATAGTAAATAACATTAGGTCCCAATCGGTTAATCCTCTAGATCCAAGGGTTCAAGAACAGGTTAGTCAGGTGCAACAACAAGTAGCAGCAAAACGAAATGAAATTGAAGAACAAAAAAGAAATCTACTGCAACAACAGAGTCAAGTTCGCGAATTAAAAATGGACGAAATTGTTGATCAAGGCCAAGTGGATAGTTTCTGTGATGTCACTGTGGGCGACAATCTTATTGAAAAAATGCAAGTCTCAATTACTGTTAAAGACGGCGTTATTCAGTCTATAGATAATAATTAAATAAAAAGATTTAGTATTTTTGATAAAATAAGTAAATCTTAACTGCGAAAAGTTTTAAATTCTAATCGATCTAAATTATTACTTTCTTAAGTTTTAAGAGTTTCCACTGTGAACATGATTTCGTATAATTAGATCAAGAGTTATAAGGGTTCTTAATCATAAAAACTTTTGAAAGTTTGGTAAAAATCCCTTAAAACTTATGCAATAACAATTTTCTTATGTCTCACGAAATATTCATGCCTGCCTTGAGTTCTACTATGACAGAGGGCAAGATTGTGGAATGGTTGAAAAATCCGGGAGATAAGGTCGAAAGAGGCGAATCTGTCTTGGTTGTTGAATCTGACAAGGCAGATATGGATGTTGAGTCTTTTCAAGATGGATATCTTGCAGCAGTTTTAATGCCTGCTGGCAGCACTGCCCCTGTTGGAGAAACTATTGGTCTCATTGTAGAAAATGAGGATGAGATAGCTTCAGTTCAAGACCAAAATAAAGGAAATCAACCCGAAGTCTCTACTTCAGACCAACTTGAATTGGTAAGCAATAAAACTGAAGAAAAACCAGTAGTCCAGACTGAAAATATTAATAAAGAAGCGGAAGTCGTCTTAAAGAGTGAGAAGCCTGTACCATCTTTTAAAACCGATCAAATTAATGCCGCTACAAGTAATGTTTCTTCGAGGATAATTGCATCTCCAAGAGCTAAAAAACTAGCCTCTCAAATGGGTGTTGATTTAGCAAAGGTTCATGGATCTGGCCCCCACGGAAGGATTCAAGCCGATGATATTTTAAAAGCTAATGGCCAACCTGTCTCTATACCATGGATAGGGGAAGGTGGTTCTCCTGCAAGTATTCCTGGTGCAAATTTGGGAGTTGAAAGTAAACCAGAAACTTCAGGAAATAGTTTTGGGAATCCCGGAGAAACAGTTCAATTTAATACTCTTCAAAAGGCGGTAAATAAAAATATGGAATCTAGTTTAGATGTGCCATGTTTTAGGGTGGGTTATTCCATAAACACAGATAAATTAGATAATTTCTACAAACAAGTAAAACAGAACGGAGTTACTATGACTGCTTTACTAGTAAAGGCAGTTGCAAAGACACTAAAGAAACATCCTCAAGTTAACTCAAGTTTTTCAGAGAATGGAATTTCTTATCCAGAAAATATAAATGTAGCTGTTGCTGTTGCGATGGAAGATGGTGGACTAATAACTCCAGTTTTAAAAGAACCATGCAATACTGATTTATTTGAATTGTCTAGGGAATGGAAAGATCTCGTACAAAGATCAAGATCAAAACAATTAGAACCTGATGAATACTCAATGGGAACCTTCACTTTATCTAACCTTGGGATGTTTGGAGTTGATAGATTTGACGCAATTCTTCCTCCAGGAACCGGTGCTATTTTAGCCATAGCATCATCGAAACCAACCGTTGTTGCTAATAGTGATGGTTCAATATCTGTTAAAAAAATAATGCAAGTAAATCTAACAGCTGATCATAGAGTGATCTATGGAGCTGATGGAGCTTCATTCTTAAAAGACTTGGCTTCCCTAATTGAAGATGAGCCAGAGACTCTTGTATCCTAAATTTAATTGATTTCTCAAATTAATAATGATGAAAGAGATTATAAGCTTGAAGCTTATGATTATTTACTTGATCCTTCATTAATTGCTAGTAAACCTTCTGCAATTAGGCATGAATCAAGATTGATGATAGTTAGAAATACTTTTTTAGAAGAAGACTGTTTAACTAATAAATTTACCAAGAATCTTTTTGATGAATTTAGAGAAGGGGATCTTGTAATTGTAAATAATACTAAAGTTATGAAAGCTAGGTTAAAGGTTGAATTAGAAAATAAGACATTAGTCGAATTATTAGTTTTAGAAAGATCCCATGAATGTGTTTGGTTATGTTTGGCAAAGCCAGCAAAAAAGTTAAAAATAAATAGAAAATTAAAATTAAAATCTCCATTAGCACAAGATATTAATTTGATTGTTGATGGAGTTGATGAAGAAACTGGAGGGAGATTTATTAAATTCCCGGAAAATATAACTTGTCTCAATTCAATGAATGAACTTCTTGATAAATACGGGGAAATCCCTCTTCCTCCTTATATAAAAAATTCTGAAAAAGAATCTTTTCATGAGAAAAGTTATCAAACTGAGTATGCAACAAATCCGGGAGCAGTTGCTGCACCAACAGCTGGTTTACACTTAAGCAAAAGTCTTATTTCCAATCTAAAAAAAAAAGGCGTAATAATCTTACCGATAACTTTGCACGTGGGTTATGGAACATTCAAACCAATTGATCAAGAAGATTTAAGTAACTTAAAACTTCACAAAGAATGGGTAAGTGTTAATAAGGAAGTAGTGGAGGAAATAAAAAGAATAAAGAAAACAGATAGAAAAATAATTGCTATTGGTACAACTAGCGTAAGAGCTCTTGAAAGTTGTTATTCTCACGAAATTAATGACTTTATTCCCATAGCTAAATATGTAGATTTAGTAATTAAGCCAGGTTATAAATTTAAAGTAGTTGATGGATTATTAACTAATTTTCATCTCCCTAAAAGTTCATTATTACTTTTAGTAAGTGCAATGATTGGTAGAGAAAGATTATTAGATCTGTATAAAAAAGCCATAAAAGAAAAATTTAGATTCTTCTCTTATGGCGATGCAATGTATATTTCACCAGATTCACTACTGGAGAAAAAATAGATTTAGGCTTTGACTGGTTCTTGAATGATTCCGCTTGGAACTTCAGTAAACATAATCGACGATAAATACCTCTCTGCTAAATCTGGCAGAACAACTACAATTGTCTTCCCAGCATATTCATCTTGTTCAGCTAATCTAACAGCAGCAGCAGCAGCAGCCCCACAAGATATTCCTACTAATAGACCTTCCTCTTTAGCTAACCTAAGAGCCATCTCAATTGATTCGTCATTTGTTACTTGTTCGACCTTATCAACAATTGATAAGTCAAGGTTTTTAGGAATAAATCCTGCTCCAATTCCTTGGATTTTATGTGGTCCGGATTTAACCTCTTCTCCATTGATTGTCTGTGTAATAACAGGGCTGTGTGATGGTTCTACAGCTACAGAAGTAATATTCTTGCCCTTCTCTTGCTTAATGTATCTTGAAACTCCTGTAATTGTGCCGCCAGTTCCAACCCCTGCAACTAGGACATCAATTTCGCCATCGCAATCATCCCAGATTTCTGGTCCAGTAGTTTTGAAATGAATTTCAGGGTTTGCTGGATTATCAAATTGACCTGGCATGAAATATTGAGAAGGATTACTTTCTGCAATTTCTTTAGCCTTAGCTATTGCTCCAGGCATACCTTTAGATGCCTCTGTTAAAACAATTTCAGCACCCAACACTGCCATAACCCTTCTTCTTTCAATTGACATGGATTCTGGCATTGTAAGGATCAGTTTATAACCTCTTGCTGAAGCAGTAAAAGCTAGAGCAATTCCTGTATTTCCAGAAGTTGGCTCAACAATAGTTTTGTCTTTTGTAAGTTTCCCGCTTTTCTCGGCATCCCAGATCATGTTTGCGCCGATCCTACATTTGACACTATAAGCGGGGTTTCTACCTTCAATTTTTGCAAGTACTGTAGCTTTCGCGTTTTTAGTAACTGATTTTAATTTTACTAATGGAGTGTTTCCAATAGCAAAACTGTTGTCCTCATAAATTTTTGCCATTTATATATTGAGAAAATATATATTAATACTAACTATTATTCAGAAAAAGAGTATATAAGTTTCTATACGGTAAATACTAGGAATTTAGAAATTATTTAGTGCTTCAGAAAAGGTTTTCCATAATTGATCTTGGTCTTCTAATCCAACTGATACTCTAATAAGGTGCGATGGTATACCAAAACTTTCAGCCCAATCCAACTCGTCATAATGAGCTAGTAAAACATAAGGACAAACTAGAGTAAATTTTGTACCTAAACTAGGTCCTTTAGATACTTTGAGAGAATCATAAAATTTTTTAGCTTTGTTCAATCCTCCATTTAATTCAAACGATAATAAGCAGCCGTATCCCCCATTAGAAGTAAGTAAAGAATTAAAATTTGGACAATTTTCAGGATGGAAAATATTTTTAATCTCGCTATGAGTCTCTAATTTTTTTTTTAATTCTAAACATGCTTTATTTTGTTCAAAAACTCTTTGATTTACATCTCTACTAACTTTCTCTAGATAAACTATATCTCCATCGGAAAGTATTGGAATATTAATCTCGTTTAATGCATTTCTAAACTGATCAATCCATTTGCTTTTTGGATTTAGTATTAATGATCCGGCAAGAATATCACCACTACCTGAAAAAATTTTTGTTAGTGAAGTAAAAACTATATCTGCATGTTCTATGGAATTTATATTTAAATTCGAACCAATTGTATCGTCAACAATTAAGGGAATATTTAGCTTTTTTGCAATTTTTGAAATTTTTTTAATGTTTACACATTTGAGCATTGGATTACTTGGAAGTTCAATAATTAATGCTGATGGATTTATTATTTTGATTTCTAATTCAATATCCGCGCAATTTTCTTCTGTAATTAACTTTGCTCCGTGAAAGATTTTCATTGGTAATTTAAGTACATCTACATATGGAAAACCAACTTGGAGTGTTGGTTTAGCTGGAAATAATTTATATATGATTTCTAATGATGTATGCAATGCAGACATTCCAGATGAAGTTAAGTGAATATCATTAGGGTCAATTTTTGTAGATTTAGAAATTCTATTTTTTATTCTTTGAGAACATTCATTTACGTAAGATTTTGGAGGGCAATCTTCAAGACCTAGTTCTATAGCGGCAGCTCTTGAAGATAGACCAAGACCAGTATGTTGCCAAAAATATTTTGCATAAATACTTCCTTCTTTTTCAGTTATTAAGAAAGCTAAATTATTTCTTTTTTCTATTAACGAGAATTGTTCAGAAGTATTTCTATCAATGTATTTTTTAGCTTTAAAAGCTATGCTTTCATTCGGATATGGCCAGATACTTTTATTGTTGTAGTAATTTTGCTTTTTTACTTTTTCGCATAATCTTTTCACTATGGGGTTTAGCCCGAATCGTGGGTAAATGGACTTCAATGAATTCATGCATTCTTGATCTTTTTCCTCGTAATTTATTACATCATTCCAAGTTGGTAATGCTACTGAAACGGCATGAATACTATCAGGAATTGCATATCCCAACTCTAAATTTTTCCATATAGGTTTTTTAAGTAAATCTCTCAATTTTCAGGATTTGTTTAAAGCAAATAAAATGTCCGAGATTAAATCGTTTGTATCTTCACATCCAATTGATAATCTTACAAGAGCATCATCTATTCCTAGTAGATTTTTTGTTTTGTCATCAACAGAAGCATGAGTCATCGTTGCAGGGTGACAAATTAAACTTTCAACCCCTCCAAGGCTTTCTGCTAGAGAGAAATATTTGAGAGATTTGCAAAATTTAAAAGTATCCTCTTTATTTAAATTTAATTTTAGGGTGATCATTGAACCTCCAGATTTCATTTGCGATTTTGCTAAATTGAATTGCGGATGTTCTTGATTAAAAGGGTAAATTACTTTACTAATAATTTTATGATTAGCTAATTCTTCAGAAATAAATTCTGCACTTTTAGTTTGTTGTTCGATTCTTAAAGGAAGAGTTTTTACTCCTCTCGTAATGAGCCAACTATCAAAAGGAGATGGTTGAAGCCCGAGAGCTTTTTGAGAGAAAAGCATCTTACTATTCCATTCCTCATTATTTGTAAGTACTGCTCCGCCAAGTGCGTCACTATGTCCATTAATAAATTTTGTGGTGCTTACAACCGATAGTGTTGCACCAAGGTCCAATGGTTTTTGAATAAGCGCTGTAGAAAATGTGTTGTCTACAACTACTGGTATTTCGAGTTTATTCGCTTCATCACAAATCGCCTTAATATCGAGTACCTTCAAAAGTGGATTAGTTGGACTTTCTAGCCATATCAAGGTTGGCTCGAAGTTTGAAATCTTTTTGACATTTTTTTCGTTTGTAAAATCTGTGTATAAAACTTCTAGTCCAAATTTCTTGAAAACTTTTTCGAACATCCTCACTGTACAACCATAGAGATTTGACTCGCAGAGTATCTTGTCACCTGATTTCAGTGTTGATGAAATTGCTGTTACCGCGCTAATCCCTGATCCAAAAACTGTACAGTATTTAGAATCTTCTATTGATTTAAGGATGTTTTCTAGAATTCTAAAGTTTGGATTGCCTGATCTGGTGTAGTCGAAATTATCTTTATTTCCATGTTTGAAAGTAGATGTAGAAAAAATAGGAGGCATAACGCATCCAGTTTCTTCAGCAAATGTTTCCCCATGGTGAATAGATAAGGTCTTAAAACCTGGCTTTTTTATATTATTTTCCTTATTTCCCATTATTTTTAAAAATAAGAATTAAATTAAATCTCTCTTTTAAAAAATGAGAGATTTAATAATCCAAAGAAAAGTAGTATTAAACTTTTCTTGAATAATATTCAACAACTAGTAGTTCGTTTATTTCAAGAGCCACCCACTCTCTATCGCATTTCCCATTTATTTTTCCCGTTAATTTAGGCTTGTCTAAATCAAGATGAGGTGGGACATTTGCTAAGCCAGGGAATTCTATATTACCTTCTACAAGCTTTTTGCTTGCTTTGTTTTCTTTAATTCCGATTACATCGCCTGATTTGCATTGATAACCAGCAATATCAAGAACCTTTCCATTAACGGTTACATGGCCATGATTTACTAATTGTCTTGAGCCTGGAATGGTACCTCCAAAACCTAATCTAAAACAAACATTATCAAGTCTGTTTTCTAAAAGTCTTAGTAGGTTAGTACCTGTAGATCCTTCTTGAGCTCTGGCTTTTTTCACATAACGTACTAGTTGTTTTTCAGAAACTCCATAATTAAACCTAAGTTTCTGCTTTTCTTCTAGACGAATTGCATATTCTGATCGCTTGCGACGGGCTTGGCCGTGCTGACCTGGAGGATTAGACTTCTTTGAAGCTTTCCTGGTGAGACCTGGTAGTTCTCCCAAGCGACGCGTAACCCTTAATCTGGGGCCGCGGTATCTTGACATAATTTTAAATTAAATAGAAAGTTGCAATAAATTGGCTAATTGATTAAATTCAATTAAACTAATTACTACTGGAAATATTATTTTACATCATTAAAGTGTTCAAAACTATTAATAAATCAATTACTTCTATACTTCTTTTTATGATTTCGTTTTATCAAAAGTGGTTTTCACCTTTTTTCGGACCAAGATGTAGATTTATTCCAAGTTGCAGCTCTTATGGATATGAGGCAATTACTAGACATGGTCCTTGGAAGGGAGGGTGGTTAACTTTAAGAAGATTAAGCAGATGTCATCCTTTAACTCCCTGCGGATGTGACCCTGTGCCTGACTAAATGAATGAAAATATTTATTTTTGTTAGGCAGGGATGTTGCCTTTGTGATTCATTAAAAAATAAATTGGCAAAAATAAATCTTAATGAGTTATTCCCTAATCTAGAGGAGCTTAAAGAAATTGATATTGATAGGGTCGATTTATATAAAGATAAATATAAAAAATATGATAATGAAGTACCTGTTATTGCTGTTGAAGGAATTAGCTCCGAGGAGATTATAGAATTGCCACGCATTTCTCCAAGATTAAAAGATGATCAATTAAAGAATTGGTTTCAAAAAAATATTAGTACCATTCTGGAGAAATAATTTTTTTTATATGAGATCTATAAAATTACATAAACTTTTAAATTTAGTAGGAATTATTCCTTCATTAGATTTAATTGATCATGAAATCAATAATATTTCTTTTAACTCTAAAGAAGTACAAAAAGGAACTTTATTTTTAGGAATGCCTGGTTTAAATGTTGATGGAGGAAAATTTTGTATTGAGGCAATTGAAAATGGCGCGGAGGCTGCCATTATTGGGTCTGCTGCAAAAGAGAGAATTGGATCTATTGATCGAGAAAGGATTTTGGTTATTGAGGATAATTTAGATTATATTTTTGGTCAAATTGTCGCTGAGTTTTGGAATAGACCTTCAAGAAAACTTAAACTTATTGGTGTTACTGGTACTAATGGAAAAACGACAATTACTTTCTTATTGGAATATCTTTTAAAAAAATTAGGGAAAAAGACTGCATTATTTGGGACCTTGTTTAATAGATGGCCTGGCTTCTCAGAAGTGGCTTCTCATACAACTGATTTCGCCGATAAACTTCAAAAGAAATTAAATTCTGCTGTTGAGGCAGAATCTGAATTCGCGATATTAGAGGTAAGTTCTCATTCTATTGCTCAAAAAAGGATATCAGGATGCGAATTTGAGGCGGCTATTTTTACTAATTTAACTCAAGATCATCTTGATTATCACTCAGATATGGAATCTTATTTTCAAACAAAAAGAAAATTGTTTTTCCCACCTTACTTAAAAGAAAAAGATGGAATTTCTGTATTAAATTACGATGACCATTGGATATCTAAATTATCGTCTGATCTTGAAAAAAGATCTTCATTAGTGTCTACAAAGATTACTGAAAGTGAATTTGAAAATGATGATTTTTTTTTCGTAACAGATAAAAAATTTACTGAAAGTGGTTCCACTTGTATTTTTCATACACCTAGGGAAAAAATTCAACTTTTTGTTCCACTTGTTGGTGAATTTAATTTAATGAATGCGATTCAAGCAATAACAATTTTGTATAAACTGAATTTTTCTTTAAAAGATTTATCAAAGTTAATACAGTCTTTCCCTGGTGCTCCTGGGAGAATGGAGAAAATACAAATTGAAGATAATGACGTTTCAAGATCTCTTCCAACAATAATTGTTGATTATGCCCACACTCCTGATGGATTAAAAAAAGTTTTGCAATCAATTAAAAAACTTTGTGAAGGGAAACTAATAACTGTTTTTGGCTGTGGCGGAGATCGTGATCGTAGTAAAAGATCTTTGATGGGATCAATAGCTGAAGAGTTGTCTGATCAACTTTTTATAACTTCAGATAATCCAAGATCAGAAGAACCCCAAAAGATAGTAAATGATATTTTGATGGGTATAAAAAAAAGAGAAAAAATAACTATTGAAATTGATAGATTTAAAGCAATAAATGAATCTATTAAATTTGCCAATAAAAAAGATATTGTTTTAATTGCAGGAAAAGGACATGAAGATTACCAAATTCTCAATGATAAAGTTATTAATTTTGATGATAGAAAAATAGCTTATAAATTATTAAAAGAAAAAAATAAATCTCAATAAAATTTCCTAATGAAATAAGAAAGATTTTACGCAAACCATAAGAAAAGTTTCTTAGAATCAATGCAGTTATTTTTAATAAAATGAAAGGCTTAGCCTTAGTTGTAGGCGCAGGTGGAATTGGAACACAACTAGCTAAAGATCTCAATGAAAGTGAAAAAGATTTAGATGTTGTTTTGTGTGGAAGAAAAAGTGAATTTAATCCTTTTTGGGAATTAGATATAGAGGATTCTCAATCCCTTTTGCAGTTGAAAAATAAAATATCAAATCACCCTTCAAAATTAAGGCTAGTTGTTAATGCTACAGGTAGACTTCATAGTGATTCTCTTCAACCGGAAAAAAGATTACAACATCTTGATAAAAAAAATATGATGGAAAGTTTTTCAATAAATGCCTTTTCTCCTATTTTATTAGCTAAAGCGATTGAAGAATTTATACCAAAAGATTTTGATTTTAATTTTGCAAGTATAAGTGCAAGAGTTGGTAGCATTGGAGATAATCAAACTGGAGGTTGGTATTCATATAGAGCTGCAAAATCTGCGCAAAATCAGTTTTTTAAATCTTTAAGTATTGAATGGGCTAGACGTTTCCCAAAGGCTGCTATCACATTGCTTCATCCAGGAACAGTAGATACTGATTTATCTAGACCTTTTCATAAATTTGTTCCAGAACATAAATTATTTAGTAAAGAAAAATCCTCCCAATTTCTGATCAATATTATTAAAAATCAATCACCAGAATCTACAGGAAAATTTATTGCATGGGACAATTCGGAGATACCTTGGTAAACTAAATCTTTTTTATATCAATAGATCTTTAAGTCAATATTTTTTTTATTTCTTTAGCAAGTAAATCAATCTCAGCTTCAGTAGTTATTTGATGTATGCATGCTCTAAACCATTTTGGATCTTCTAAAACTCTAATCCAAATTTTCTTTTCTCCAAGTTTCTTCACAAATTCATCCTTATCTTCAATATTTTCGATATTAAAACTAACAATCCCATTTAAAAATTTTTTTTCTAAAACTAATTCAACACCCTTTATTTGATTTAATTCATCCCAAAGTTTTCCACTTAATTTTTTGATATTTTTGTTTTTTTCTTTTTCATGGCAGTCTTTATCCAAAAGATCTAAAGAATTCCGAAGCCCAGCAAGTAAAGGAATACAAGAGGTGGCTATTTCAAATTTCCTTGCATCATCATGAAAAAGATTATCTGAAGGCTCATAAATGCCTTGTTCTTTTTTTAATGATTTCCAACCAATTATTGTTGGATCTGTTTTATGAATAAATCTATCTGAGACATAAATGGCTCCAAGTCCTTCTGGTCCACATGCCCATTTATGAGAAGTTATTGAATATAAATCAGAATAAAAAACTTCTTTTTCAATATTTATGTGCCCAAAGGTTTGAGCACCATCAACGAGTAAATAAGAATCTTCTCGATTATTTTTTAATTCGATAGAAATTTGTTTTAAAGGAATTTTATATCCAAAGTTCCATAAGATATGAGAAATAATTAGGATCTTAGTCTTACGATTTAGATTTTTCAAAATCTCTAAAATTATATTTTCGTCGTTTAGATTTTTAATTTTTTGGATTGGCAAAATTTTGAATATTAATTTATTTCTTCTGCAAAATTCTCGACTTGCAGCTACTACTCCAGGATGTTCACAGTCACTTATTAATAACTCTTCTCCCTCTTCTACTTTTATTCCCCAAAAGGGCAAAATCATACCGGAAGAAATGTTTTCGGTTAAAGCTACATTCTTTGAATTGACACCAAATTTTTGAGCAATTATTCTTTTTGTGGCCAATATTTCTTTGTAAATAAAAGGCCACATATCATTGGTAAATGGACCTAAATCTTGGATAATTTCCCAAGTTTTAACTATTGCTTCTAGAGAAGATTTTGGTAATGGTCCTTGACCGCCATAGTTGAAATAATACTTATTTTTTAATGCAGGTATTTGATCTCTTGGATTATTTCTCATAGAAATTTATAGTAAATTTTCAACTCTTAAATTTTTTTAAATATTGCCCACTAAAGTTACTGTCCTAAATTCAATATCCTCAATTACTTTCCAAGGTTCAGAACTCCTTTCTGCAAATTTTAAATTTTTAAATCCTAGTTCTTTAAAATCACTTATAAACTCTGGCTCATACCATGCTCCACTAATACATCCTGTCCATAGATCATGATCATTTTGCAATCTTAAAGGAACTTTTTTGTTAGAGACGATATCGCTAATTGCAATTCTTCCATTTTCCTTTAAAACTCTTTTTATGTTATTTAGAAGGTTATTTCTAGATTCTGGACTTACCAAGTTTAAAACGCAATTACTTAAAATAATATCTACTGATTTATCTGCGATTAATGGATTTAAATCTTTATCTAATTCATCAAGTTTTTCAATTGAACCTTCTAGAAATTCTGTATTGTTGAAACCTATATTTTTTGTAACTTCTTTAGAGGCTGATCTAGATAAAGAAAGCATGTCAGGATTCTGATCAACTCCAATAACTTTCCCTTCTTTTCCAACAATTTGGGCACAAATGAAAGCATTTTTGCCGCTACCACTTCCAAGATCTAAGACAATATCATTTTTTTGAACATATTTTGTTGGATCACCACATCCATAGTCTTTTTCTATAACCTCTTGAGGTATTGCTTCAAGTAAAACGGGATCAAACCCAACTGGTGTACAAAGACAACTTTCTTTTTCTTGTGCGGCTGAGCCATATCTTTCTTGAATCGCATCTTTATGATCGAATTGATTAGGTGCTTTATTCGATGTGTTTGTATTACAGCAACTTTCAGACATATTTTTTAAAGGACTCTTGATAAATATAGCCAAAAAAAAAGCCCCTGAAAAAGGGGCTTTTAATTTGTTTAATTAAATTATTTAGTGTAATTAACACCTCTGTAATTTAATTCTGCTTTTTCATTACTTGAAGAAGCGTCATCCATTCTGTTGGTGTATACGTTTCTTCTGTAGGTAAGTTCAACAAGTTGCTTTTTAGCAGCTTCTTTGTTTTGAACGTAGTTTTTACCTCTGTAAGTTAAAGTAGTCATGTTTCGATGTGACAAAACGGCCATCCCCCGTTCCATGGTATGACTCGAACTGCGCCCTCAAATGAGGGTGAACGAAAAAGTAGCGATTGCTACAAAATAATTATAAGCGTATTTTTAGCTGCATGTCTAGCTTTTACAAATAGAAACGAAGATTTAATATTTTTTTAATTATTATCTTAGGTAAATTTTTTTATAAATAGTCTCTAAAAAGGTTTATGTTTATATTTGGTTTAATCTTCATGTAACTATTTATTTATGACGGGTTTTTTATATTTCTTGGGAAATACTTTAAGGTGGCCAGTTTTAAAGCCAAAAGAATTTTTTTCACTACATGCTTATTTTTCAATTATTTATTTGATAACTTTTACTTTGAGTAAATATGATGTAAGCCAATCAAATTTAGTTTTTACTTTAGGAATTCTTGCACCTCTTTTAATAGCTATTGGTCAAGGTCTTCCAATTGATTGCCTTGATATGGAATCATCTTTGTTGAAGGAATTAAAAACTAAATAATATATATTTCAGTTAAAAATTTTTATAAAACCTGGACAACTTCGCTTATTTCAGGAATCATTTCTTTTAACTTTCTTTCAATACCCATTTTGAGAGTCATAGTGCTACTTGGACAACTACCACATGCTCCTTGAAGTCTGACTTTGACAATTGGACCATCTATTTCTGCAATCTCCACATTACCTCCATCAGAAATTAAAAAAGGTCTTAGCTCGTCAAGGACTTTTTCTACATTTTCGTTTGTCAGCGAGAGTGTTTCAGTACTCATAATTTTGTATTAACTTTATAATAAGCCTAGAAAGAAATCTGATTAATTGCAAAAAAGATAATTTTCTGTTGTGACTTCATCTAAAAATCCCACTAATGACAATAGTTACTTTGATGCAGTCTTAGTAGGAGCAGGGATAATGAGTAGTACTTTAGCCCTCCTAATTTCAGAAGTTTTACCAGATATAAAATTTCTTATTATAGAAAAATTAAATGCTCCAGGAAGTGAAAGTACTGGCGCTTTTAATAATGCAGGTACAGGACATGCCGCTAATTGCGAATTAAACTATACCCCTTTAGATGAAAAAGGAAATCTAAAAATAGATAAAGCGCTCTCAATAAATCGTTCTTTTGAAACATCCATGTCTTTATGGGCCTCATTGTATGAAGCAGGGAAAATTGATATTAAGAAGTTTCTAAAATTTATTCCTCATATTAGCTTTGTGTCTGGTCAGGATAATATTTCTTTTTTAAAAAAAAGATTTCAGAAAATGACCGATAATCCTGAATTTATCGATATGGAATTTTCTACATCTTTTGATGAAATTTCATCATGGGCTCCTCTAATAACAAAAGATAGAAATCAAACTACTCAAATTGCTGCTACTAGAATAGGTAGAGGAACTGATATTAATTTTGAGGCCTTAACTAAAGAGTATTTGTCATTAGTTTCCTTAAACAAAAATGTTGAAATTAGATACAAAACAGAATTATTAGATTTAAAGAAAATTGATAAAAAACAATGGGAACTAGAAATCAGTTCTGAAGGTAGAAAAACTTCAATTAGAACTGGTTACGTTTTTCTTGGTGCTGGTGGAAAAACAATTAATTATTTACAAAAATCAAAAATTCCAGAAGCAAAAAGTTATGGTGGATTTCCTGTTAGTGGGAAATGGCTTATTTGCGAGAAAAAAGATCTTACAGAAAAACATAACTCAAAAG
>CACFEJ010000018.1 GCA_902565305.1 uncultured Prochlorococcus sp. | reverse complement strand
CAATCTACAAAGTTCAATGGAGTAAGTTATGTGGTTCAGAAAGGTGCAGAGGCTGTTTATTCTCTAGAAGGGAAAAAACAGGTAAGAGGTTTAATTGATTTTTATATGGAAAATGCAAAAATAATGAAAAATAAACTTCAGAATTCAGGATATAAAGTTTATGGTGGTGACAATGCTCCTTATATCTGGATTAAAGTTCCAGATCAAATGACATCTTGGGACTTTTTTGATTTCCTTCTCCAAAAAGTTAGTGTAGTGGGAACACCTGGGAGCGGATTTGGATTAGCAGGAGAGGGTTATTTTCGCTTGTCAGCATTTAACTCAAGATTAAACGTCCTTGATGCAATGGAAAGAATAATTAATATATAATTATTAGTACAATTTAAACTCTAATAAATTTAATGCTATCTATAAGGTTAGAACAAAGTGTAAATAATAATTCAGCAGTGATTGAAAAGAAACCTGCTGAATTAAAAAATAAATCTCCAAAATATAAGGTTTTACTTCATAATGACCCAGTTAATTCTATGGAGTATGTCACTATTTCACTGCGGGAAGTTGTACCTCAATTAAGTGAACAAGATGCTATTGCCATAATGCTTGAAGCACACAATACGGGTGTAGGTTTAGTAATCGTTTGTGATTTAGAGCCAGCAGAATTTTACTCAGAATCATTAAAATCTAAAGGAATTTCCAGTTCGATTGAGAAAGAGGATTAATAATAGTTGAATTTGTTATTTAGAGTGAGCTAATTTCCTTTCTGATAAAGGACGGACTTTTAGGGATTCTTTTAAGGAGCACTTTCCATATTCTCTCTCAAGAATATCGATAACTGTTTTGCCAAATTCGTCTTCTGGATTGTCAAAAGCTTCTAAGCAAACCTGACCAAGTTTTTTCCCTAATGAGCCTGGATTCCAAAGAAGTTTTCTTGCTGTCCAGGGCATCATGCTCATTGGATTATAATTAGGCTTCAAAATTTTATGTTCCAAGGCGTACTTCTCAAGAAGGGTATGAGGTTGCAAACCTATAAAAAATATAGCTGGATCAACTAACCCTTTACCAAAAATATTTTCTAATTCTCTATGGTAAGCAATTGTTTGTCTTATGGTGCTGGGTGTTTCATCAAAAACATTAAATGAATAATTGACTGAAACATGATTCTTGAAACCTGATTTGACTAGCATTCTGCAATTATTTAATACAGTTTTAAGGTCATATGCTAATCTCATTTTTCTAACAAGTTCTTGAGATCCCGACGTGATGCCTATTTCAAAATAGCTCATACCTGTATCAACCATAAGCTGAGCTAGCTCAGCATCAATATTATCTGCTCTGATGTATGCAGCCCAATTAATATCGTCCCAACCTTGGTCTTTAATAGCTTGCAAAAGGGTTTTTGCATCTTCAATATGTTTTTTGGATGGAATAAACTGTGCATCTGTGAACCAAAATCCTCTTACTCCAAGATCATATAATTGCTTCATTTCTTTGATTACTTCCTTAACAGGATTAACCCGAACCTGCTTCCCCTCCACAACTGTGTATACACAGAAACAACAATTATGAGGACAACCTCTTTTTGTTTGTACCCCTACGTAATAATCGCCACCTTCTATATACCAATCAAATTCAGGCCATATTGATTTAATATATTTATAGTTGCAGGCAGTTTTAACAGTGCCTGAAGGTTGTTCATGTATTAATTTGTTGCGAGGTGTTTGTCCAGCAATGTAACATCTTTCTTCCTCTATTGAATCTCCTCTAATGATTTTTTCTATGAGATTTTCTCCCTCTCCAACTGATATAACAGTTCCTTTGGGGAGTAGATTTCCCAATTGTTCATAGAAGACACTAACAGCCCCACCTCCTAAAATAACTTTTACATTTTTATTGTACTTTTGTGCTCTTTTTAGTCCTAACTTGACTAAAGAAGTATTTCTATATATTTCTCCATAATGAGATGCAATTAATTTTAATCCTCCCCACGAACCTCTAATTTTTTTAAGGATGTTTTTTGAGTAGAAAACTTCAAAAGAGTTTTGTAGGGGATTGCCACTTCTACCATCAACGGGTGCATAGATCTGTATATCTCTCCATGAAAAAATGATTAGGTGTGGTCTAAATTGATCAATTTTTCTTGATAAATATTTGGAAACCTTATTTGATGGAATTATTGCTAGATCGATGAATTGCTGCTCTAAGCTTGGAAAACATTTATGAACATGGTCTGCTAAGTAGATAGGTCCTATTGGAAATATTGGATTACATGGCAATCTTACAGTAAGTATTTTTCCATAGTGCTTTCTTTGGTAATTTTTTTTATTTAATTTTTCTAACTTCAAATTAAAGTTCATATCATGGAATTTAATGAATTTATTCCTATAAGAATCTAACTACTTTATTACTAATTTGGAGAAATTAAAAATCCAAAGAAAATACTCGTGAAAATTTTATTTAATTCAGATATCAGAAATTATATAAATCCAGAATGATTTGAGAAGTTTTAATCAATCTTTCCATCTAGCTTGTAGCGCATAAAAACTTTCATCAAAAACAATATAACTTCTTTTGCCAAAATAAAATATAAGAAGAACAACAAATATTTTAAAAATATGTCTAAATTTTAAAATTTTATTAATTATCTTATTTTTAAGTTGCTTTCTAAGTGCCGATAATTGGAATTGAACCAATGACCTACTGTTTACGAGACAGTTGCTCTACCGCTGAGCTATACCGGCAATATTAAATATTGAATTTTTCATATAAACTTAATCTTATAATTATAAGTTTTTATGTCAAAAATAGATCCTGAATTAAAAAAGAAATTATTAAAGGAATCTCAAGCTCCTTATAAGGGATTGAGGAGAATATTGTGGATAGCTTTTAGCGGTTCTGCATTTTTGGGACTTCTAATAATGCTTTCCAGAATTGCGAATGGAACTGAATTACAGCTAAATAACCTTCTCATACAGTTGG
Source organism: uncultured Prochlorococcus sp. (assembly GCA_902565305.1). GTDB lineage: Bacteria > Cyanobacteriota > Cyanobacteriia > PCC-6307 > Cyanobiaceae > Prochlorococcus_A. The sequence continues at coordinate 25,674 of CACFEJ010000018.1, read as the reverse complement.
GTGCTTGTGTAATATTTCCTACTTTATTATTCTTTGACAGAAATAAAGATTAATAAGCTAGAGGTTTAATTATTGTGATAAGGTCCTTTTTTTTGTGACAAACTTGAATGCTTCGATTACATCTCCTTCAGTCCATGAAGAGAATTTATCGCATCCAACTCCACATTCAAATCCTGTATTTACTTCTTTTACATCATCTTTAGCTCTTTTTAGAGAGTCTAAATTACCCTCAAAAATTACTTTCTCTGATCTAATAACTCTCAGAGAACAATTCCTTTGTAATTTGCCAGTTTGTATATAACAGCCCGCAATAGCTCCTTTACCAACTGCGAAAGTTGCCCTAACTTCAGCTTGCCCTAAAGATTCTTCGACAAGATCGGGTTCAAGTAACCCTTCCATAGCCAACTGTATATCTTCTAAGAGTTTATAAATTACTTCATATTCTCTTATATCAACATCATTAGCATCAGCTGCTCTCTTCGCACCAGAAGCCAATGAGGTGTTAAATCCAATGATTACTGACCCAGATGCAGCAGCGAGATCGATATCTGTCTCAGTTATTTCTCCTGGAGCAGAAAGTAGGACTCTGACTTGAACTTCATTTTTTGGTAATTGTTCTAGTGATCCTAATATCGCTTCAACACTACCTTGAACATCAGCCTTGAGAATTAAGTTTAACTCCTTAAGTTCTCCATCATTTGCTTGAGTTGATAAGGATGATAAGCTGACTCTTCTAGAGGCCATCTGCTGAGCTAATTTTGTGGCTCTAGCATCTGTTGCCCTTTCTCCGACAATGGCTCGACCAGTTTTCTCATCGGGGTAGACTTCGAATTCATCACCTGCAGTGGGTACTTCACTGAATCCTAGAGCTTCCACTGGGAATGATGGCCCTGCTTCTTTGATTCTATTACCATGTTCATCAACCATTGCTCTAATTTTTCCAAGAACTGAACCCGCAGCTAAAACATCTCCAGATTTCAAGGTTCCATTTTGTACTAACAAAGTAGCCACAGGTCCTTTTGCTTTGTCTAGGTGGGCTTCAATAACAGTACCTTTTGCGAATCTATCAGGGTTAGCTTGTAGATCTTCTACCTCTGAAACTAATAAGATCATTTCGAGTAATTTATCAATGTTTTGTTTTTTGATAGCACTTACTGGAACCATAACTGTATCGCCTCCCCAATCTTCAGCAATTAAATCTTTTTCTGATAGTTCCTGCTTTACTCTGTCTGGAGAAGCCCCTTCTTTGTCAATTTTATTTATTGCAACAACTATTGGTACTTTTGCAGCTCTTGCATGACTGATAGCTTCTAGTGTTTGAGGTCTGCAACCATCATCTGCAGCAACTACAAGAACAGCTACATCTGTAACCTTTGTACCTCTTGCTCTCATTGCAGTAAAGGCTTCATGGCCAGGGGTATCGAGAAAAGTTAATTTTTTCTTTTGAGATTCATGTTCAAATTCAACTTGATAAGCTCCTATGTGTTGAGTGATGCCCCCTGCTTCCCCAGAAGCAACTCTTGATTCTCTGATGGAATCTAAAAGACTTGTTTTGCCATGATCTACATGACCCATCACTGTAATAACAGGCGGTCTTCTTATTAGATTATCAATATCATCAGATTCAATCATATCAACTGTTTTCTCAGCAGCTTCTTGGATATCATCTTGTAAAACTGGTACCCCAAATTCTTCTGCTACTGTTTCGATAGTTGCTAAGTCAAGTGATTGAGTAACAGTCGCAGTTATGCCTTTGAAGAAAAGAGATTTTATTATTTCAGAACTTTCAAGGCTTAATTTATCAGCTAACTCTTGAACAGTTAAATTATCTTCGGGAACTATTATCATTTCAGGTCTTACTTGTTTGGCCTCTTTGGCAGCTTTTAATTCCATTGCTCTCCTTTTCTGCCTTTGTCTTGTGGTCTCTTTTTTCTTCTTCTTAAATTGTTTGATAGATTTTTGAGATTTAGTTTCTTCAGACTTTTCTTTCTTAGGACGTGCAAGACTTGCTGATAAAATTGAAATTTTCTCGCCTGAATATCCACTGGTTTCAGATGTTAATGAATCATCATTTTCACCAATAATATGAACTTTCTGCCTTTGTTTTTGAGGATTTTTACTTCTTAATGCCTCAAGTTTTGCGCTATCATCCCAGTCTGTCTTTCCAGGTTTCTTTGAACTATTTGAAAATGTTCTATGAGGAGGTTTTTTGGAACTTGGAGTAGCACTTGGACGACTATTAGGCGCTTTCGCCTTCTGCTTAGGTGCATCGATATTTTGTTTTGCGTTATTCTTTATACCTAGGTTGTCTTTCTCAGATTTATTATTTTTTTGAAGTTGTAAAAGTTCGTTAGGTGATACAGGCTTCCTTATCCCAGAGGAATTTTGGCCATTGAATTTAGAACCAGGCCTATTATTGGGCATGCCAGGTCTGTTGGGAGAACCAGGTCTGTTGGGAGAACCAGGTCTATTGGGATTGCCTTGCCTATTAAATGAGCCAGGTCTGCCTTGATCTGAAGTTTTGTTTCTTAAACCAGGCCTATTATTGGGCATGCCAGGTCTGTTGGGAGAACCAGGTCTGTTTGAAACAGTTTGTTTAAAAGCAATGTTTTGCTTATTATTATTTTGCTTATTAGGATTTATTTTTGGATCTTCTCTCCTTATTGGAGCCCCTACAAGCTCAGGGGTTTTCACTCTACTATTAGAATTTTTTGCTTTAGGTTTGTTCGTATTTTGATCAGGTTTGTTTGATAGTCGTCTTTTATCCCCTGCACTTGAGATGTTCTGGGAAGATTCATTAGATTTACTATTATTATTTATATTTTTAGGCTTCGCAATTAATTGAATAGGTGGTTTTGCTGGACTTTTGATAGGTGGGGTTGTATTATTTTCGAAAGTTTTTTTATCTTGGTTTAAATTATGTGAAGGTTTAGTATTTATATTTGTATTTGTAAGATTTGCTCGAGATTGTGAACTATTTATAACATTAGGTTTATTGGGATTTTGAAGTTGATTTGAAATTATTTTTACACTCTCAGGCTTGTTAAGTGGTTTTATCAATAAGGGTTTTACGTTTGAATTTTCTTTTAGAGGTTTCCCTTCTTTAGAAGAAATAAAAGGAGATTTATCATCTTTGTTTTGTTTGAAATTATCTTTTTTAATTGAAGGTTTATTAATGGAAAGTATTTTTTTATCTGAATTCTTTTTATTAATTAGATTTTTAATTTTTTTTGCCTCTTCTGCACTAATAGAACTGCTATGGCTTTTTACTGAAATTGAAAGTTTTTGAGCTGCATCCAGTACATCTTTATTTTCCAGATTTAAGTCTCTGGAAAGTTCGTAAATTCTGATTTTATCGCTGATAGTCATTTAATCTGATTTGTACTCTTTTGAAATAGAAGAGGATTTAATTTAATTATATTCTCTTAATGGTGATAGTTATTGTAGCTTGTAATTTCTTTTTCAAAAATTTCAACAAATTCAGGATCTAAAAATGTTTTTAAAGCTTTTTGGAGCTTTTTTTTGATCTTGGAATCTGAGTAGCATTTTTTTGACTTACAAATGTAAGCTGATCTCCCCATTCCCTTTTGAAGCATGATGCCTTGCTTATAATCCTTAGTAATCTTTAAAAGATCTTTCCGGTCATATGTTTTTCTACATGAAATGCATACACGCAAAACAGGGATTTGTTGTATCACCGTTTTTTCTCCTCTTTGGAAGATATCTCAGTATCTTGAACAGTCTCTAATGGATCATTATCTGTGAATTCTTCTCCTTCGTATTGTTCCTCTCCATATTCTTCTTCATCTTCGGGAAGGGGATAAAGCTCTCTTAATCTTGCATCTTCTGCAGCACGCTCAGCTTGTTCTGCTTCTAATCTTAGTTCAGCTTCTCTCTGGAGATTCTCTTCATCTTCCCTTTGAATGATTAATTCAGAGACTGCAGCATCTTCTGCTTCCTGATCGTATTCATGTGAGTTTTTAACGTCAATCTTCCAACCAGTTAATCTTGCGGCAAGTCTCACATTTTGACCTTCTCTACCAATTGCGAGACTTAATTGATCAGGAGGAACTAGTACGTGCGCATGTTGCCCTGCTGGGTCTACAAGTCTTACTTGATCGACTTTCGCAGGACTTAAAGAGTTTAAAATATACTGTATTGGATTAGATGACCATTTAATAACATCAATTTTTTCTCCTCTTAATTCATTTACTACTTGTTGAATTCTTGCTCCTCTAGCTCCAATACAGGCACCTACAGGGTCCACTTCTTCTTCGACACTATCAACAGCTACTTTTGTTCTTGGCCCAACAGCTCTTGAAGGAGGGTTGGCTTCTCTTGAAACAGCAATAATTTTCACTGTGCCTTCTTGAATTTCCGGGACTTCATTTTCAAACAAATAAACCACTAAACCAGCATTTGCTCTACTTACAAAAAGTTGCGGCCCTTTTCTTGCAATTTCGCTAACTTCCTTCAAAAATACTTTGAAAGTTGCATTTGCTCTATAATTATCATTTGGTAATTGATCTCTTTTAGGAAGTTCTGCCTCTACTTCAGGTCTGCCAATACCGGAACTAACTCCCATAATGACTGATTGTCTTTCAAATCTTATAACTCGTGCAGTTAAAACAGGATCTTCCAAATCCGCAAATTCTTCTTGGATCATTTTTCGTTGTTGATCTCTTAATTTTTGGGCTAAAACTTGCTTCGTGGTTGAAGCAGCCATGCGCCCAAAATCCTCTTTTTCTGGAGTAACGTCTAAAACAACTGTGTCACCTATTTGAGCATCATCAGCAACTTGTTTAACTTCTACAAGAGATATTTGATGATCTTCGCTCTCAACTTCTTCAACAATTATTTTACTCGATAATATCCTATAACCTTCTTCATCTAGATCTAGCCCAACATCAAAATTACTGAAATATTCTTCATCAAATGGATCTGGGTTAACTCCAATGTAAAAAGTTTTTCTATATTTTTCGTATCCTTTTAATAAAGCTTCGCGTAAAGCTAATTCCACGATATTAGGAGGTAACTTTTTTTCCTCACTAATGTCTTCAATGAGATTGTTTAAACCTGGGAGAATAACTAATGCCATCTATGATGGGAAATTGAATAATGGTTGAAAATAATTAATCTTTTAATGTACAAAGACTAATTTTTAGTACTTCATCAAAAGGGATTTTTTTAATCTTACCTTTTATGTTAATGGCTAAATAATCTTTAGACTTTTCATAAAGTAAACCATTCAGAAATTTAATTTTTGAATTCTTTTGGTTTAACTCAACATTAACTGGAAAACCTTTAAAAGTTTTGAAGTCTCTTTCTGAGGTTAGTTCATCACTGACCCCTTGACTACTAATTTCTAACACATATGAACAATTTAAAAGATTTGATTTTTCTATTTCATCAGATGCTGGGGTATTAAATAGCGCACAATCATCTAAGGAAATGTCACCCCCATTAGTTTTTCTTATAGTTATTTCAATAACGATTGGATTTTGATTAGTTTGTATTTTTAAACCGCAGATTTCTAAATCCCGTTCATTAGCAACTTTTTCTAATAAAGCTTCTAGTTTACTTTTGTTTTCTTTATTCAAATTTATTTATAAATTCATTTAAAATTCATTTTCACACATTAAGAATTTTTTTCTATAGAGAAATTTAAAAATTTGCATTTTATGGATGTAAACAAAAAAACAACAATAATTTTTTTCTTCAACTAGATTTATTAAATAAAATCAAAAACTATTAATTAAATGAAGTATCTCAAGATTAAATTTATTAATTTAATCCAAATATTCATTGTTATTTGTTTTTGCATACTCAATTTCTCTCAAGATGCTGAAGTTTTAGCTTTAACTTCTTTTGAAAGTCATAATTTCGTATCCTCCGCAGTTAAAAATATTGGACCTTCAGTTGTAAAAATTGACACTGAGCGCTTGGTAGAGAGGCAACAATTTGATCCTACTTTACTTGATCCTTTATTAAGGGATTTACTTGGCGAGCAAGGCATTACTCCTGAAAGGGAGAGAGGACAAGGCTCTGGGGTTATCATTAATGAGAATGGTTTGGTTCTTACAAACGCTCATGTCGTAGAAAGAGTGGATAATGTTTCAGTTACTTTGGCAGATGGATCTATTTGTGATGGTGAAGTTTTGGGCACGGATACAGTAACTGATCTTGCTTTAGTAAAAATTGATGAAGATACTTATTCTGGTTTTGCTCCACTTGGAAATTCTGAAGATCTTGAAGTTGGGGATTGGGCAATAGCTCTTGGTACTCCATATGGTCTTGAAAAAACAGTTACCTTAGGAATTGTAAGCAGCCTACATAGAGATATTAATAGTTTAGGTTTTTCAGATAAAAGATTGGATCTTATTCAGACTGATGCGGCAATAAATCCAGGAAATTCTGGGGGGCCACTAATAAATTCCAATGGCGAGGTTATTGGAATAAATACATTAGTAAGAAGTGGCCCTGGAGCTGGTTTAGGTTTTGCGATCCCCATCAATCTGGCTAAAAGTGTTTCTGATCAGCTACTCAAAAATGGGGAAGTTATTCATCCATATTTAGGGGTACAATTAATTTCTTTAAATCCTAGAATTGCTAAAGAACATAATCGAGATCCCAATTCTCTAGTGCAATTACCCGAAAGAAATGGAGCTCTAATTCAATCAGTAATACCTAATAGCCCCGCTGAAAAAGCTGGTTTAAGAAGAGGTGATTTAGTAATAGCAGCCGAAAATATCTCTATAAATGAGCCTAAAACTTTACTAGATGAAGTAGAAAAAGCTCAGATAGGAAAAGTATTTCTTTTAAATATTTTGAGAGATAATAAAGAGATACAGATAAATATCAAACCAGAACCTCTCCCAGGTTTGACATAAAGCACCCATTGAAATTTAATAATCTATAGCCATTAGAGAAAAAGATTTTGGATTCACAAACTCAAATGAAACAGGCAGTTGCTGATGCAGCAATAAGGGAAGTAAAGAGTGACATGATACTCGGATTAGGTTCTGGATCAACAGCTGCGTTAATGATAAAAAGCCTTGCTGATGAAATACAATCTGGAAAAATCCATAATATAAAAGGAGTTGCAACTTCTTTTCAATCAGAAGTTTTAGCGCTTGAACTGGATATCCCGCTTATTGATTTAGCTTCTGTATCTCAAATTGATTTAGCTATTGATGGAGCAGATGAAGTTGATCCAAGATTTCAATTAATAAAAGGAGGAGGCGCATGTCATGTTAGAGAAAAGTTAGTGGCATCTAAAGCTAATCAATTATTGATTGTTGTTGATGAATCTAAACTTGTACAAAATTTAAATCAATCTTTCCCTTTACCTGTAGAAGTTCTTCCAAATGCTTGGAAGCAAGTTCAGGAAGTCATTTCAGAAATGAATGGCAGCTCTTCTTTAAGAATGGCTACTAAAAAAGCTGGCCCAGTTGTTACTGATCAAGGTAACCTCGTCCTAGATGTATTATTTAATGATGGTATTAAGAATCCAAAAGACATTGAAATGAAGATTAATAATATTCCAGGAGTATTAGAAAATGGATTATTCGTTGATCTTACAGACAAAGTATTAGTTGGTAAAATTGAAGACAATATTCCAGTAGTTTACTCACCCTCAAGAGCTAGCTAATCTTCAAATCTTATTTGTACAGAGTTAGCGTGGCTATGTAAGCCCTCACTTTTAGCAAGATTAATAATATCAAGGCTATTAATTCTTAAACTTTTTTCATTAAATTCTATTATTGAAGTATTTTTCATAAAAGTTTCAACCCCCAAAGAACCGCTAAATCTAGAATTCCCTGACGTAGGTAAAGTATGATTTGGTCCGGCAAGATAATCTCCAACAGCTTCTGGTGTCCATTTTCCTAAAAATATAGCTCCTGCATTCTCTATACCTGCAAGAATTTTTTTTGAGTCTATAGTAAGAATTTCTAGGTGTTCAGGGGCAAAATTATTGCTTAGTTCAACGCATGATTCGTAATTCTCACAAATGACAATTAAACCCCAATTTTTTATTGAGTGCATGCAAATTTCTTTTCTTGGATGATCATCTATTTTTTTATAAAGTTCCTCTAACACTTCTTTTGCTTGGTTCTTTGATGTAGTTAGAAGTATTGATGAAGCTAAAGGATCATGTTCTGCTTGCGCTAGTAGATCTGATGCTATATGAGTGCTTTGAGCTGTTTCATCTGCAATTATTAATATTTCACTTGGACCAGCTAAGGAATCAATCCCTGTAGAGCCATAAATGAGTTTTTTCGCAGTAGTAACATATATATTCCCTGGACCTGAAATAACATCAACTCTATTGATTTGATTTGTGCCAAATGCTAAAGCACCAATTGCTTGAGCTCCTCCAATTCTAAATACTTTATTTATCCCTGATAAGTGAGCTGCAGCTAAAACAGTTTTGTTTATTTCTCCATTTTTATTCCCAGGAGATACCATTATAATTTCTTCTACTCCTGCTACTTTTGCAGGTATAGCATTCATCAATACTGTACTTGGATAAGCAGCTCTACCTCCAGGAATATAAATACCTGCATTTTTAACTGGTCTCCATCTTCTTTGGACTGTATCACCATATTCACCTTTTATAGTAAAAGATTGAGGAATTTCTTTTTCATGGAATTTTTGGATTCTTTTATGAGCTGCCATAAGTGAGTGCTTCAAATTATTATCAATTTCTTCCCATGCATTTTTTATTTGATCTGCACTCACTTGCATTGGGTCAGGGTCAAAACCATCAAATTTTTTTGTATATTTTTCTACCGCTTTATCTCCAGAGATTTTTACCTCTTGGAGAATTTCTTCAACTATTGTATTTATTTTATTATTGTTATCTGAATTAGTTCGAGTAGAAATTCTTTTTAATTCTTCAATAGCTTCTTTTTTATTATTTATGATCTTCATTTGCTTAATTTTTCAAATAGGAAGGCTCAAAACCTAATTTAATATTCTCTAAATTATATATGATTGATTAGTAGACTATTTATTTGTTATGATATTAATCTTCTATTTATGCACCCTCTGTGGCCAACAACAAATCAGCAAAAAAGAGAATACAAATTGCCGAAAGAAATCGTTTAATAAATAAGTCATATAAATCTACTGTTAGGACTTTAACCAAAAAAACCTTAGATAATTGTGAAAAATATAAAAAAAACCCCAATGAGGATAATAAAAATTTAGTGAAAACAAGTCTTAATAAAGTTTTTAGCTTAATTGATAAAGCTGTTAAAAAAAATGTTCTTCACAAGAACAACGGTGCTAATAAAAAATCGAAAATCAACAATTTTGTAAAAACTACTCTTACCACTAAGTAAAAGACAGATCATAATTATGAGCGATATAGCACTCATAGACTCGCACTGTCATTTAATATTTGAAAATTTTGAGAGAGATCTTGAAGATGTCGTTTCAAGATTGCGCCTAAAGGGTGTAAAAAAATTAGTTCATGCTTGTTGTGAATTAACAGAAATTCCAAAGTTAAAAAAGATATCTCACGAATTCGATGAAATTTACTATTCAGTTGGTTTGCATCCGCTAGAAGCAAAAAAATGGGAACTAAGTTCAAAATCTCTTCTAAGAAAATCAGCCTTAGAAGATAGACGCGTTGTAGCTATTGGAGAATTAGGCTTGGATTTTTTTAAAAATGAAAATAAAACTCAGCAGATTGAAGCACTTATTCCGCAAATGGAGTTAGCTCATGAACTTCAATTACCAGTAATTATCCATTGCAGAGATGCTGCAAATGAAATGATTGAGATATGTAATGATCTCTCTAAAAAAGGAAAATGTCCTGATGGTGTACTTCATTGTTGGACAGGAACACCAAAAGAAATGAAGCAATTCTTGAATCTTGGATTTTACATCAGTTTTAGTGGTATAGTCACTTTCCCAAAAGCACATGAAATTCATGAGTGTGCCAAAATAGTCCCAAATGATAAATACTTAATTGAAACTGACTCACCATTTTTAGCTCCTGTCCCTCATAGGGGTAAAAGAAATGAACCTGCTTTTGTTGAAAATGTTGCCAATTTTATGGCAGAATTAAGATCTACTGAATTAACTACAATTGCTCAAGAGTCATATAAAAATGCTGAAGATTTGTTTAAATTTGACTTGATAAGTAGACATAGCAGCTGTTAATATAAGGAATTACTTGAAATTTTTCTTAATTTTTGGACTTTAACTTACACAGTTAATGATTTATCAGCTTTAAAAAGATTTTTATTCTTTTTTTATTAGATTGTTTTTTGTTGAAATCGAGATTTAATGGTTGATCTCATTTTAAGTGAAAAGTTAAAGAACTAATTATTGAGTAGATTAAAAGTAAATAGTAAATCTCACAAAATCGCAGGTTTTTCTTGGATGAGCAGTAGCGCTTTACAGGTAGCAAAAACAGCTACTTATCTACCAGATTTAGTTGAAGTACAAAGAGCAAGCTTTAAATGGTTTTTGGAAAAGGGTTTAATAGAAGAATTACAAAATTTTTCTCCCATTTCTGATTACACAGGTAAATTAGAATTACATTTCATCGGTGAAGAGTACAGGTTAAAAAGACCTAGACATGACGTTGAGGAAGCCAAAAGAAGAGATGCTACATTTGCATCCCAAATGTATGTGATTTGCAGGTTAATTAATAAAGAGACAGGGGAAATTAAAGAACAAGAGGTATTTATTGGCGAACTACCATTAATGACTGAAAGAGGAACTTTCATTATAAATGGTGCCGAAAGAGTGATTGTTAATCAAATTGTTCGAAGTCCTGGGGTATATTTTAAAGATGAACTGGATAAAAATGGTCGAAGAACTTACAACGCTAGCGTTATTCCTAATAGAGGAGCATGGTTAAAATTCGAGACTGACAAAAATAATTTACTATATGTGAGAGTTGATAAAACTAGAAAAATTAATGCTCATGTTCTTATGAGAGCGATGGGTCTTTCAGATAATGATGTGGTCGATAAACTTAGGCATCCAGAGTTTTATCAAAACTCAATTGAGTCAGCTAATGACGAAGGTATTAATTCAGAAGATCAGGCATTACTTGAGCTATACAAGAAGCTACGTCCTGGTGAACCACCCTCCGTTTCTGGCGGACAACAGCTATTACATAGTAGATTTTTTGATCCCAAAAGATATGATTTAGGCCGAGTTGGTAGATATAAAATAAATAAAAAATTGAGACTTACTGTCCCAGACGATGTGAGAACACTCACCCATGAAGATGTTCTATCTACCATTGATTATTTAATTAATCTTGAATTGGATATTGGCGGTGCTAGTTTGGATGATATTGACCATCTTGGTAATCGAAGGGTTAGATCTGTAGGAGAACTTCTCCAAAATCAAGTTCGGGTTGGACTTAATCGTTTAGAGAGAATTATTAAAGAAAGAATGACTGTAGGAGAAACAGATTCTTTAACTCCTGCTCAACTAGTCAATCCCAAACCTTTGGTTGCAGCCATAAAGGAATTTTTTGGCTCCAGTCAATTAAGTCAGTTCATGGATCAAACTAATCCTCTAGCTGAATTAACACACAAGAGAAGAATCTCAGCATTGGGTCCAGGGGGTTTAACTCGAGAAAGAGCAGGCTTTGCCGTGCGAGATATTCATCCTTCACATTATGGAAGATTATGTCCTATCGAGACTCCTGAAGGTCCTAATGCAGGACTTATAAATTCTTTAGCTACCCACGCAAGAGTTAATGAGTACGGTTTTATTGAAACACCTTTTTGGGAAGTTAATAACGGCAAAGTTAATAAGGAAGGTAAACCTGTTTATCTTTCTGCTGATTTAGAAGATGAGTGTAGGGTGGCACCAGGAGACGTCGCGACTGACAATGACGGCAATATAATTGCAAATTTAATACCAGTAAGATATAGACAGGATTTTGAAAAAGTCCCTCCTCACCAAGTTGATTATGTTCAACTTTCTCCGGTTCAGGTAATTTCAGTTGCTACTTCACTTATTCCTTTCTTGGAGCATGATGATGCTAATAGAGCTCTCATGGGATCAAATATGCAACGCCAAGCTGTTCCATTGCTAAGGCCAGAACGTCCTTTAGTTGGCACAGGTTTAGAATCTCAAGTTGCTAGAGATTCGGGAATGGTCCCCATAACAAAAGTTAATGGAACTGTATCTTATGTAGATGCTAATGAGATTGTCGTTAAAGATGAGCAAGGTAATGAACATTTTCACTATCTTCAGAAATATCAAAGATCAAATCAAGATACCTGCCTCAATCAAAGACCTATAGTGAAAATTGGAGATAAAGTTATATCTGGGCAGGTTTTGGCAGACGGCTCAGCATGTGAAGGAGGCGAAATAGCCCTTGGCCAAAATGTTTTAATTGCTTACATGCCATGGGAGGGATACAACTATGAAGATGCCATACTTGTTAGCGAGAGGATGGTAACTGATGATTTATATACCTCAGTACATATTGAAAAATATGAAATTGAAGCAAGACAAACGAAACTAGGACCCGAAGAAATCACAAGAGAGATTCCTAATATCTCGGAAGAAAGCTTGAATAATCTTGACGAGATGGGAATTATTAGGATTGGTGCTTTTGTCGAGAGTGGAGATATTCTCGTAGGAAAAGTTACTCCAAAAGGGGAATCAGACCAACCACCTGAAGAAAAATTGTTAAGAGCTATTTTCGGTGAAAAGGCTCGAGATGTTAGAGATAATTCCCTCAGGGTACCCAAAACTGAAAAGGGAAGGGTTTTGGATGTTCGCATTTATACTAGAGAACAAGGTGATGAATTACCCCCAGGAGCCAATATGGTTGTTAGAGTTTATGTTGCTCAGAGAAGGAAAATTCAAGTGGGTGACAAAATGGCTGGGAGGCATGGAAATAAAGGAATTATTAGCAGAATCTTACCAAGAGAAGATATGCCTTATTTACCTGATGGCACCCCTGTGGACATAGTTCTTAATCCTTTAGGAGTTCCGAGTAGGATGAATGTAGGTCAAGTTTTTGAATTATTGATGGGCTGGGCCGCCTCCAACTTAAATTGCCGGGTTAAAGTTGTTCCATTTGATGAAATGTATGGAGCTGAAAAATCACATCAAACTGTTCAAGCATTTTTAGAGGAAGCTTCAAAACAGCCAGGTAAAGCATGGGTTTACAATCCTGAGGATCCTGGAAAGTTACTACTTAAAGATGGTAGAACAGGCGAACCCTTCGATCAGCCAGTTGCTGTCGGATACTCACACTTCCTAAAATTAGTACACTTGGTGGATGATAAAATTCATGCAAGATCCACGGGTCCTTACTCTTTGGTTACACAGCAACCCTTGGGAGGTAAAGCTCAGCAAGGTGGACAAAGGCTTGGAGAAATGGAAGTATGGGCTCTTGAAGCTTATGGAGCCGCTTATACTCTTCAGGAATTGTTAACAGTTAAATCTGATGATATGCAAGGAAGAAATGAAGCGCTCAATGCAATCGTAAAAGGTAAACCGATCCCAAGGCCTGGTACTCCTGAGTCATTTAAGGTACTTATGAGGGAATTACAATCTCTAGGCTTGGATATAGGGGTTTATACAGATGAAGGAAAAGAGGTAGATTTAATGCAAGATATTAATCCGAGAAGAAATACTCCATCAAGGCCTACTTACGAATCACTCGGAACCTCTGAATATGAGGAAGATTAAATACTCAATTAAAACCTTTTAAATTAAATTCGCCAAAAATGACAAACAGCAACTTAAGAACTGAAAATCACTTTGATTACGTAAAAATTTCAATAGCTTCTCCACAAAGAATAATGGATTGGGGTCAGAGGACATTGCCAAATGGACAAGTAGTTGGTGAAGTTACGAAACCTGAAACTATTAATTACAGGACACTGAAACCAGAAATGGATGGATTATTTTGTGAAAAAATTTTTGGGCCATCTAAAGATTGGGAATGCCATTGTGGAAAATACAAAAGGGTTAGACATCGAGGCATTGTTTGTGAGAGATGTGGGGTTGAAGTAACTGAAAGTAGAGTCAGAAGACATAGGATGGGCTATATAAAACTCGCTGCGCCAGTTTCCCATGTTTGGTATTTGAAAGGAATTCCTAGTTACGTTGCAATACTTTTGGATATTCCGCTTAGGGATGTAGAACAAATAGTTTATTTCAACTGTTATGTCGTTTTAGATCCAGGTGATCATAAAGAACTTAAATATAAGCAATTACTCACTGAGGATGAGTGGCTGGAAATTGAAGATGAAATTTATGCTGAAGATTCAACTATAGAAAATGAACCTTTTGTTGGAATTGGTGCTGAGGCACTTAAGCAATTACTTGAGGACCTTGATTTAAATCAGGTTGCTGAGGAGCTTAGAGAAGAAATTACTAATAGCAAAGGGCAAAAGAGGGCAAAGCTTATAAAAAGGATAAGAGTTATTGATAATTTCATTGCAACTAACGCAAAACCAGAATGGATGGTTTTAGATGCAATACCAGTTATACCTCCTGATCTAAGACCTATGGTTCAGCTTGATGGAGGAAGATTTGCAACTTCAGATTTAAATGATTTATATAGAAGAGTTATAAATAGAAATAATAGACTAGCTAGACTCCAAGAGATTTTAGCTCCTGAAATTATAGTAAGAAATGAAAAAAGAATGCTCCAGGAAGCAGTTGATGCCCTTATAGATAATGGAAGAAGAGGGAGGACTGTTGTTGGAGCAAATAATAGAGCGCTTAAGTCCCTAAGTGACATAATTGAAGGAAAACAAGGAAGGTTTAGACAGAACCTTCTTGGAAAGCGTGTTGACTATTCAGGAAGATCTGTAATAGTTGTTGGTCCTAAATTAAAAATGCATCAGTGTGGTCTCCCAAAAGAAATGGCAATAGAGCTTTTTCAGCCTTTTGTAATCCATAGATTGATAAGACAAAATATTGTGAATAATATTAAAGCTGCAAAAAAATTAATACAAAAAGCTGATGATGAAGTTATGCAGGTACTTCAGGAAGTTATTGAAGGCCATCCAATTCTCTTAAATAGAGCCCCTACGCTGCATCGTTTAGGAATTCAAGCTTTTGAACCGAAATTAGTTGGAGGTAGAGCAATACAACTTCATCCTTTAGTTTGTCCTGCATTTAATGCTGACTTTGATGGAGATCAAATGGCAGTTCATGTTCCTTTAGCTTTAGAGGCACAAACTGAAGCACGCATGCTAATGTTGGCTAGTAATAATATTCTTTCTCCTGCTACTGGGGAACCAATTGTGACTCCATCTCAAGATATGGTTTTAGGATCTTATTATCTGACGGCTTTGCAACCGAATTATCAACAACCAGAATTCGGAGATAATAAGACTACTTTTGCTTCCTTAGAAGATGTCATTTTTGCCTTTGAAGATAAAAGACTCAGCCTTCATGAATGGGTTTGGGTTAGATTTAATGGAGAAGTTGAAGATGAAGACGAAATGCGTAGCCCACAAAAAACTGAAGAGCTAGAAGATGGCTCAAGATTAGAAATCTGGAACTTAAGAAGGGACAGATTTGACTCTGATAATCATTTAATAAGTAGATTTGTGCTGACAACTGTTGGGAGAGTAGTTATGAACTATACCATCATCGATTCTGTATCTAAAACGTAATCTTTCAAAAACTATTTTTTCATTCATTTAAAAATCATGACTTCATCTAAATCTAAAAAAACATCTAGAGTACGCAAAACTACTAAAAACTCAAAGAAGAATAATCCAGTTACAATGCCTGCTCTCGCTAAAACGCCCCCATCATTCAAAAATAAGGTAGTTGATAAGAAAGCTTTAAAAAATTTAGTCTCTTGGGCTTATAAAACTCATGGAACAGCTATAACTGCAGCCATGGCAGATAATCTGAAGGATTTAGGATTTAAATATGCTACCCAAGCTGCGGTTTCCATCTCAGTAGATGACTTAAAAGTTCCTGAAGCTAAACAAGATTTAATTGGACAAGCTGAAGAGCAAATATCTGCTACAGAAGAATGCTATAGACTTGGTGAAATTACCGAAGTTGAAAGGCACACAAAAGTCATAGATACTTGGACTGAAACTAATGAAAGATTGGTAGATGCTGTAAAGAATAATTTTAATCAAAATGATCCTCTAAATTCTGTTTGGATGATGGCTAATTCAGGAGCAAGGGGTAATATGTCTCAGGTAAGACAACTTGTTGGTATGAGAGGATTGATGGCTAATCCTCAAGGAGAAATCATTGACCTGCCAATAAGAACTAATTTTAGAGAAGGACTCACTGTTACTGAATATGTAATTTCTTCTTATGGTGCAAGGAAAGGTTTGGTGGATACTGCCTTAAGAACTGCGGATTCTGGTTATTTGACTAGAAGATTAGTTGATGTTGCTCAAGATGTAATTGTAAGAGAAGAAGATTGTGGCACAGAAAGATCAATAGTTGTTGAAGCTGAAGATGGTAAATTTGGAGCAAGGCTTCTTGGTAGGCTTACCGCTGAGGATATTTTTGATGCTGAAGAAAACCTTGTTGTTCCTCAAAACACTGCTATAGATCCTGTATTGTCAGGAGAAATTGAGAAAGCATCTATTAGTGAAGTAAAAATAAGATCTCCATTAACATGTGAAGCTAACAGATCAGTTTGTAGGAGGTGCTACGGTTGGGCGTTGGCTCATAATCATTTGGTTGATTTAGGCGAAGCAGTTGGAATTATTGCTGCTCAATCGATTGGCGAGCCAGGAACTCAATTGACAATGAGAACTTTCCATACTGGAGGTGTATCAACCGCCGAAAGTGGAGTTGTAAGATCAAAAATTTCTGGTAAAGTTGAATTTAGTTCAAAAGCAAAGGTTAGAGGTTATAGAACTCCACATGGCGTAGAAGCTAAACAAGCAGAAGTTGATTTCATACTCAAGATAGTTCCTTTAGGAAATAATTCTGGCAAAGCCCAAAAAATTGAAGTTTCTAGTGGATCGCTTTTATTTGTAGATGACGGTGAAGAAATTAGTTCTGATATAACTGTTGCTCAGATTACTGCTGGAGCCGTAAAAAAGAGTGTTGAAAAAGCAACAAAGGATGTTATTTGTGATTTAGCTGGTCAAGTTAAGTACGACAAGGTCATTCAACCAAAGGAGGTAACAGATAGGCAGGGTAATATTACCTTAAAAGCACAAAGATTAGGCAGATTGTGGGTTTTAGCTGGAGATGTTTATAACTTGCCACCAAATGCAAGACCGGTTATATCATCTGGAAAATCTGTAGATGAAGGGACAGTTTTGGCAGAAGCAAGTCAATCAAGTGAGTTTGGCGGACAAGTTCGATTAAGAGAATCAATAGGAGATTCAAGAGAAGTTCAGATTGTTACTACTTCAATGTCTTTAACTAATTTTAAATTAATTGAAGAATCTACTCATTCAGGTCAAATATATAATTTGGAATCTAGTGATGGTACATCTTATCGTTTAAACATTTCTCCAGGAAGTAAGATCAGTAATGGTGAGGTAATAGCAGATTTAACGGATGAAAGGTTCCGTACAAAAACTGGCGGTCTAGTTAAATATGCACCGGGCTTAAGTGTCAAAAAAGCGAGATCATCTAAAAATGGTTTTGAAGTAAGTCAAGGAGGGACATTGCTCTGGATTCCGCAAGAGACACATGAAATTAATAAGGATATATCTCTTCTAATGATTGAAGATATGAAATGGATTGAAGCTGGAACAGAAGTTGTAAAAGATATTTTTAGTCAAACATCAGGTATTGTTACAGTTACGCAAAAAAATGATATCCTTCGTGAAATAACCGTGAGAAATGGAACTTTTCATGAGTGTGATGATGAAGAAGTTTTGAATAGATTTACAGAAGAAGGAAATCTTGTGAATCCAGGCGAAAAGATTTTAGATGGTGTTGATAATAAGGAAATTCTATTTGTTCAAAAATTAGAAACACCAAAATGTCGAGGCTTGTTATTAAGAACTGTTGAAGAATTTACTATTCCTGACCAGGCGGAATTACCACAACTATCACATGTTAAGCAGGATAAAGGTCCACATTTAGGCTTAAAAGCTATCCAAAGGCTTACTTATAAAGATGGTGAATTGATAAAATCAGTTGAAGGAGTTGAATTACTTAGAACACATTTAAGTATTGAAAGCTTTGATGCTACTCCTCAAATGACTATTGACGTCGAGTCGATTGAAGATTCAAATGATGCATCAATCAATAGATTAAATTTAGTAATATTGGAATCTATTCTTGTAAGAAGAGATACTATATCTGACTCAAGTCATGGCTCAACACATACAGAATTGCAAGTCAATAATAACCAAGTAGTAAAAGCAGGAGATGTAATAGCTACTACTCAAATTCTTTGCAAAGAGAAAGGATTGGTTCAATTGCCAAATGCTGTTGATGATGAGCCAATAAGAAGGTTAATTGTTGAAAGAGAAGAAGATAAAATAAAAATTAAAATTAGTGGTAAAGGAGTAGTTAAAGTTGGTGATCGTGTAGTTGATGGTGATCCTATTAGTGATTCTGTAAAATCAACTTCTTGTGGAGAAATAGAAGAGATTTCTAATAGTTCAGTAACCTTAAGACTTGGCAGGCCCTATATGGTTTCTCCTGATTCAGTTTTACATGTTAAAGACGGAGACTTGGTTCTTAGGGGAGATGGTTTAGCTTTACTTGTTTTTGAAAGGCAAAAAACTGGAGATATCGTACAAGGATTACCTCGTATTGAAGAGTTATTAGAAGCTAGGAGACCCAGAGATTCAGCAATATTATGTAAAAAATCTGGAATTGTTCAGATTAAACAAGGTAATGATGAAGAATCAGTTTCTTTATCAGTTATTGAAAAAGATGATTTAGTTAATGAGTATCAACTATTAATTGGGAAAAATATAATGGTTAGTGATGGACAACAAGTTAAAGGTGGAGAATCTTTAACTGATGGCCCAATTAATCCACATGAACTATTAGATTGCTATTTCAGTGATTTAAAAGATCAAAAACCTCTGATAGATGCAGCTCGAGAATCTATCTCAAAACTACAAAGAAGTATGGTAAATGAGGTACAAAATGTTTATAAGTCGCAAGGTGTAGCAATCGATGATAAGCATATTGAAGTTATTGTTAGGCAGATGACAAGTAAAGTCCGTATAGAAGATGCAGGTGACACTACTCTTTTGCCTGGTGAACTTATAGAGTTGAGGCAAGTTGAAGATACAAACCAAGCAATGGCAATTACAGGAGGAGCACCAGCAGAATTTACTCCCGTTTTGTTGGGTATTACTAAAGCCTCTCTCAATACAGATAGCTTTATTTCAGCAGCATCGTTCCAAGAAACAACTAGGGTTCTTACTGAAGCTGCGATTGAAGGTAAATCTGATTGGTTAAGAGGTTTAAAAGAAAATGTTATCATTGGTAGATTAATACCTGCAGGTACAGGTTTTAGCGGTTTTGTGGAGGAATTATCCTCAGAGGCTGGTCCTCATCCAGATATTCTCGCAGAGGAATCTGGCGGCTATAGAAGAGCACAGAACTTAAGGCCAGATTATACAGTTGATATGCCACAATCACCTGCCGTAAGCTCTACGGCAATTCTTGATGATCCTAGTGATGAAGATTTGGAGACAACGAGAAATCGACATGGAATCGATCCTACTTCCAGTAATTTTGCGGCCTTCGCAAGGCCTAATGCTGAAAATCAATTTTCTGAAGATCAACTACCAGATCCTGCCGCTTTGGAGGGATTGCAGGAGGAGGGACTTTTGTCTGATGAATAAATATTATCTATTATTTTTTTTAGTGACTAGAATGAATTTTTTAAATTTGTAAGTGATGATTAAGCCAGAGATTGTACCCAAAAGAAAATTACCTCGTTATGGATTCCATTTTTATAATGAAAGACTTAATGGAAGAATGGCCATGATTGGTTTTATTGCCCTAATTCTTACAGAATTCTTTCTGAAACATGGTTTGCTGTTATGGTAAAAATAGTTTTTAAATAAAGACTAATAAATTTGAAAAATCTTCTTGGAAGTAGTATTAAGGAATTAGAAAATGTAGCTTTAGATTATGGGCAGGCTGCTTTTAGGGGTCGCCAAATCTATAATTGGATCTATAACTATAGAAATAAGAACAAAAATATTGATCAAATAGAAGTTTTACCTTTAGATTTTAGAAATAAGTTAAAGGATGATGGTTTTAAAGTAAGTAATCTGATTATTAAAGAAAGAAACTTAGCTAACGATGGAACTTTAAAGTTGTTACTGTCTACAGAAGATAATGAAAGTATTGAGTGCGTTGGTATACCAACTGAAAAAAGATTAACTGCTTGTCTTTCTAGTCAAGTCGGTTGCCCAATGGATTGCAAATTTTGTGCAACTGGTAAGGAAGGTTTGAAGAGGTCCTTAAAAGCTAGTGAAATTTTAGATCAAATTTTATTTATCGAACATGAAATGAACAGAAAAGTGACTAATATTGTTTTCATGGGTATGGGCGAGCCCTTGTTGAATATTGATGACTTACTTTTGTCAATTAGATCTATAAATAATGATTTTCAGATTAGTCAGAGAAAAATAACTGTAAGTACAGTAGCTGTTCCAAAAATGCTTGGTAGATTATCAGCGCAGTCTTTTCAAATATTGGGTAATTGTCAATTTACATTAGCAATTAGCCTACATGCTTCAAATCAAAAAACAAGAGAAACGATAATACCTAGTGCAAAAAACTATGAAATTAAAAATATAATCGAAGACTGTAAGAAATTCGTGAGAGAAACAGGTCGTAGGGTAAGTTTTGAATATCTAATGCTAAGTGGGGTGAATGACAAATTAGAACATGCTTATGAATTGAGTAATTTGTTGAAAGGTTTTCAATGTCACGTAAATTTAATACAGTATAACCAAATTGACGAGGTTGAGTTTCAACGAACCTCATTAAAAAATCTCCAATTATTTCAATCTAGACTTATTAACAATGGTATTGCTGTTAGCTTGCGAAAAAGCAGAGGTCTAGATAAAAATGCTGCATGTGGTCAGCTAAGACAAAATGCAAAAAATAAATAATATTATCTAATAAAAATTTTTTAAAAGTCTCTTAAACAAGTTATTATTGTGTTAATCAATCTTAAATCTTTGGGTTTTATTAAGACAAAAATTTTACCTTTCGCTATCGTCTCACTCTTTGGGATTGCCTTCTTTGCAGTTAGTGCAAGAATTTGGTTGCCAGGAGATATGATGTCTCCTGCTCCCATAAATTAATATTTTTAGTTTTTCAAAATGACAAAAAATAAGGATCCTAATAAAGAAAGCTTAGTTGATATCGCCGTTGATCCAGATGTTTTAGCGAGAGAATTGGCCTTAGAAATTGAAATAGATCCTTTAGAGCAAATTGATGAAGATTCTTTCCCAAAAGGTTTAAACATAATTCAAGAGTGCGATGATGCATTAAAAATGCTAAAAGGTAACAGAGAAGAAAGAATACAGGGATTAAGAATATTTTGCGAATATAGAGATTCAAGATCTTTTCCTCTTTTGTTACCATTGCTTGATCAACCTTGTCCCGTTGAAAGAATGAGTGCTGTATATGCTTTGGGTCGTAATCCATGTCCTAGTGCTGTCGAGAAACTTGTAAGTCTTTTGGAGACTGACGATAATGCTTATGTCAGAAGAGCGACAGCATGGAGCTTAGCTAATTATGATAATCAAATTGTTTTGGAACCCTTAATCAACGCTTTGAAGAACGATGTAGCTGCAGTAAGGTTATGGTCATCTAGTTCTTTAGCTGAAATCGGAAATGTATCTTTGGAAAATGCTCAATTGGCAGCAGAACAACTTTTAATAAGTTTAAAAATAGATAATGAACCGGGAGTAAGAAGTAATTGCATCTGGTCATTATGTAGATTGTATGAAAAATTAAATAATACATTTCAAGAAAGCTTCGTTGATGAATGTACCAAGATAGCCCTTTTCGATAAAGAGCCATCAGTTATGGAAGAAGCAAAAACCGCCCTTGATTCAATGGGGATGCAAGGTTTTTATAATTAAAAATCTTTATTTTTTACCAGAAAGCTACATAAAAAATTAATTTATTAGATATTCAATATAAAAATTAAAATTAATTAACTTGTACCAACTGAAACAAAATATTTTCGTTATTCTATATAAAGTAAAAGTACTTAGTACTTGAATTTAATGCCTCAAAAAACATTGAGATTCAAAATTCATCAAGACGGAAGGGTTGAAGAGACTGTTGAGGGATTCACTGGTAATTCATGTAATGAAGCTACAAGAAATCTCGAAGATGCTCTTGGTAAAGTAACAGTCAAGAATAAAACAACTGATGCTTTCATCTCTAATGAAAATGAGAACTTAAAACAATTAAACAAAGAATCTAATGTCACATTTTAGTACGATTAAAACTCAGCTCAAGAAATCAGAGCCATTGATTAAGGCCTTAAATAATCTTGGTTATTCCATTAATCAAGAACAAAAGTTTGTAAGGGGTTACAGAGGCAGGTCTACAGTGGTTGATATAAGTATGAATTTACCCGGTGATACCAAAGTTGGATTTAAATGGGACAATAACTCAAATGCTTATGAATTAGTTACTGATCTTGATCTTTGGAAATGTGAGATCCCAGTAGAAAGATTTATTTCTAAAGTGACTCAAATGTATGCTTACCATACAATTATTTCAAAAACTAATGAGGATGGATATCAAATTGTAGAACAAAAAAATAAAAATGATGGTTCTATTGAGTTGGTTTTGACCAAGTGGGATAACTAATATCAGAATATGGATTTTATAGATCCATTTGATAATATTGAAGAAAATACTGAAATTACTGGCTGGGAGCCTGTATTAGGTGGTCAGTTAGCGGAAAAAGCTGTTTGGGTTGATGAGGCTAAATGTATTGGTTGCCAATATTGTGTACACGTAGCTTCGAATACTTTTATGGTTGATGAATTTCATGGTAGAAGTCGAGCTATTAGGCAAGATGGAGATAGTTCTGATGTTATACAAGAAGCGATAGATACGTGTCCTGTGGATTGTATTCACTGGGTGAAGTTTGAAGAATTGGATGATTTGGAAAATAGTCTAGATAGGGATATGTTTCAATCATTTGGAAAACCACCAAGAATGAATAAGCATTAACTTTTAGAAGATGCAATATCGGAGATTTGGTCGAACCAATCTAAAAATTCCTATTTTGTCTTTGGGAGGCATGAGATTTCAAAAAAGTTGGGATCAATTAGATTTCTCGGCTATTTCATATGAAGAGCAATATAAACTAGAGAATATTTTAAATCTGGCAAATAAATATGGCTTAAGTCATGTAGAAACTGCCAAGTATTATGGGACTTCAGAGGTGCAATTAGGGATGGGTTTTAAAAATACTAATAAAATCCCAAATATTATTCAAACAAAGATTCCTCCAAATAGTGATCCGACAATTTTTGAGAAAGACGTCATAACAAGTATCGAAAAATTGAAAGTTAAAAGGATTGATTTGTTAGCAATACATGGTATTAATACGGCGGAACATTTACATCAGGCTGTTCGAGATGGAGGGTGTATTGATATTTTGCGGAATTTTCAAAAAGAAAATTTAATTGGATTTATTGGATTTTCAACCCATGGCAAATCTTCGCTTATTGAAAAGGCCATATCAACAAACTTATTTGATTATGTTAATTTGCACTGGTATTACATTAATCAAGCAAATACAAAGGTTATTAATTTAGCAAATAAATATGATCTTGGGGTTTTCATAATAAGTCCTACTGATAAAGGGGGACATCTTCATACTCCCTCAACAAAAATGTTGGAACTTTGTAGTCCGCTTCATCCTATAGTTTTTAATGATCTTTTTTGCTTAAGGAACCAAAATGTCCACACTCTCAGTGTGGGCATTGCACAAGAGTCAGATTTTGATCTTCATTTAGAAGCGGTCTCTTTGTTATCAGAAACTGAACATTATGTTCCAAAAATAGTAACTAAATTAAAGGAGGAATCAATAAATGCTTTAGGTTTAGAATGGTATCAAAATTGGAATAGAAATTTACCGAGTTGGGAATATACACCTGGAAATATTAATATTCCCATTCTGCTTTGGCTTTCAAATTTAATAGATTGGTTGGATATGGAAGGATTTGCAAGAGCTAGATATCAACTTCTTGGGAATGGAAGTCATTGGTTTCCAGGATGTAACGCTAATTTATTAGATGTGGATGTTTCTGAAGACCAATTATTGAAAGTGTTAGAAGGCCATATAAATCCAAAAAAAGTTATAAGAATATTAAGATCTTTAAAAGAAAAGTTTGGAGATAACTCTGCTAAAAGATTATCAAAAAAATAATTTCATAATGGATTTTTCTCAGGTTTACCAACTTTTCTTGGGTAAATCTCAGGGCAAAAATTTTTAGGTTGAATAAGAATAATATTTCGGATGCCTTTACTTTTTGGTAATAAAATATTTTTTTTCTCTTTAAATTTTCCTTCTAATATTTTTAAAGTTTTATCTAGACTTTTACTTTCTTCATCAGTCCATTTCCCACAATATAAAACACCTAATCCTTCTTTTTTTAACATTGGTAATATATATTCGGAAACTGTTGATGGATTACTCACCGCTCTAGTAGTAGCTATATGGAAACTATTTCTCATTAACGATTGATGGGCTAAATTTTCAATACGATCATTGATTACATGAATATTGTTTTTGAAATTGATCTCTTTAATTAAGGCTTTTAGTGCATCTGTTTTTTTTTTGGAAGAATCAACTAAGTATATTTCTGAAGTAGGATGAATTATGGCATAAGCTAAACCAGGGAAGCCACAGCCAGATCCGATGTCTAAAAATTTTTTATTATCAAAATTAAAATTCTGAAAAGTTTTAAAAGGCCAAACACTGTCAAAAACTTGAGATACCCAATAATCATTCCCATTAATTAATCTTGTTAAGTTGGTTTTATTATTTAATTCTTTAATTTTAATTTGTAATTCTTGAAACAAAATTATCTCTTCTTCAGTTATTAAGGAAAAAATTTCTTCTGGAATGTTTTGTTTTTTCATTTCGTTTATAATATAAATTTTTACCTTTCATTAAATACATTCTATTGAGTAAAAATTTATTAGAATTACAATATTAATAAAAGATTATTTTGAAAGGGGAAATTTCTTATTACAAAATTTTAGGTGTAGATGAAAATGCCTCAAATCATGAATTAAGAAAGGCATTTTGCAAACTTTCCATTGAGCTGCATCCTGACACAACTTCTTTAGAAATAGAAGACGCTAAAAGTAAATTTCAAGAAGTTTTGGAAGCTTATGAAAATTTGAATAATAGTAATTTGAGGAAAATATATGATGACAAACTAAAGGAAAAAACGATAAATAAAATTAATACTAAAGTTTTAAATAATTTAATAGTCGATTCAAATAATCAAAATTTAGTTGAGAATAGAAGACCTTTTTCAAATGGGGAATTGTTTTCGTTATTTCTTTTATTTATTATCATTTCTATTAGCTTGACTTGTTCAATTTTTATTGCCTCTTTTACTGGCAAAGCATTAGATACAATACCTATCTGGTTAGTAAAATAATACTTTAAAAAGTCTGTGAATCTCTCAAAAAAACCTATCAACCAACATTCACTTCAATCATTGGAATCGTGGCTAACTG
>CACFEJ010000017.1 GCA_902565305.1 uncultured Prochlorococcus sp. | reverse complement strand
TCTTGCCGACAATACTTGGAGAATCGAACTGGGTATATTTTTGATTTCATCTGACTCCTTTCCCCATACATACTTAAACTTCCATATTCCTAACAATTCCTCAAATAAAATTCCGCTACCATTTTTTTTGGAATTTTTTTCTAATAGTTTTATCTCATTAATATCAGGGAAGTGTTTCATAATAGATTTTAATCTAAGAATCAAATACTAAGATAACTTCAAAAAAAATGTTCTTAGTTAAAAAATCTCTCCAAAAAAATTTCTTTGTTTCAAAATATTTCCAAAAAAATTATTTTTTGGCACACATAAGGAACAAGATCTCGTTATTATATTTACATAAAGTAACTAAATTAATGGATTTCATCTCTAAAAGCCAGGGATACATACCTCTTAAAGCTGTCCCTTACATATTTTTCCTTGCCGTTGTTCTAAGTATTACAACTTCAACTAATACATTTGTCTAAAACTCATTAGTTTTAGGAGAAAAGTAAAGTAAATATTTAATGGACAAATACGATGTTGTAATAGTCGGTAGTGGAATTGGTGGACTATGCTGTGGTTCAATTCTAGCTTTATCAGGCAAATCGGTACTTATATGTGAAGCACATACCCAGCCAGGAGGTGTTGCTCACAGTTTCAAAAGAAAAGGTTACACTTTCGAATCAGGTCCTTCATTGTGGAGTGGAATAGGTAAATGGCCGACAACTAATCCCCTAGGGCAAATTCTTAAATTACTTGATGAAGAAGTTGAACTATTTCAATACAAAGGTTGGCAAGTAATTGTCCCAGAAGGCAATTTTAATCTTGATGTGGGGGAAGAACCTTTTAAACAAACAATTCAAACTTTAAGAGGTGAGAAATCTGTAAAAGAATGGGAATCATTTATTTCCGGAATAAAACCTCTTAGCCAAATAATAAATGAAATACCTTTACTCTCATTTTCCCCTGAATCAATAAATTTCTTAGATCTAATAAATTTAACCTCAAAATTTTTACCTAATATCAATCAAATACCAAAGATTAATAAAGGCTTTGGGAATTTAGTAAATAATCATCTAGAGGATCCTTTTCTCCGAAATTGGGTTGATTTATTGAGCTTTTTGATAAGTGGTATGTCAATGCATGATACAAATACAGCTGCGATGGCTACTTTATTTAACGAATGGTTTGAACCAAATTCGTACCTTGAATACCCCAAAGGAGGTAGTGAATCTATCGTAAAAGCCTTAATTAATGGATTTAAAAAAAATGGAGGAGAATTAATTCTTTCTTCGAGAGTAAAGACAATTAACTTCAATAAAAATTTAGCCACAGGTATAACTCTTAATAATGGTTCTAGTTATAGTTGTGAGTCTGTTGTCACGAATACTGATGTTTGGAATTTAAAAAAGTTAATTCCAAATGAAATTTCAAAAAAATGGAATACAAAAGTTTTGAATCCCAATAAATGTGATTCTTTCCTTCATATACATCTAGGTTTTGATGCTGATGGTCTCGAAAATTTACCAATACATGCGATACATGTTGATGATTGGGAAAAAGGTATAACCACAGAAAGAAATATAGCTGTATTTTCAATCCCATCTGTTTTAGATAAAAATATGTCCCCTGAAGGAAAACATGTTCTTCATGGATATACTCCCGCAAATGAACCTTGGGAAATTTGGGAAAACCTAAATCCAAAGGAATTAGAATATAGAAATTTAAAAGAAGAAAGATGTTCAATATTCCTTAATGCAGTGCGAAAATTCATCCCTGATATAGATGAGAGGATTGATTTAAAGATGCTAGGAACCCCAATCACTCATAAAAAATTCACCAATACCTTTTGCGGTAGTTACGGCCCTGCATTATCTGCAGCAAAAGGTCTTTTCCCAGGCTGCAAAACTCCAGTGAAAAATTTATTTACTTGCGGTGCAAGTACATTTCCAGGTATTGGGATTCCTGCTGTTTCAGCAAGTGGCGCTTACGCAGCTGAAAAAATTATTGGTAAAAAAGAATTTAAAACTCTTCTTAAGAAAATAAATTTATGAATCAAGTTCTTTTTTTATAACTCTACAAATACTTAGTTAAGAAATAAGAATAAAGGAAGCAAAAACGTTCAATAATGATAATCTTTATCTGAACATAACCTTAACTTATAGCTCTTATATGTTTTTCTTATCAATTCCTCAAGCCTGGCATTTAGTTGGCACTTGGTCAGAACAACTTCCAAGCGAGTCAAATCTTATAGGAATGGGCCAAACAGAATTAATGATGACTTTACATTCAATATTCGTTCCACTCTTACTTGTGATTTCATATTACCTATTCAATAGACTTAATAAAAACGAATCAAAGAAAATTAAAGGATGATCGTTTAAGGTTTATTTAGCTGAACTTCTTCTAACTACTTTTCTGCCTGTAGAAGTATCAATTCCGCTTGTATCTTTAGTTTGTGAATTAGTTTCATCATTATCAACATCACTCTTATCCATTTCTGCGCAAACACCTACTACCATGGCAGCTTGCATTTGATCCGGCAAATCTCCAATAGTTAATAAGGCCTTTAAAACTAATTGAAGTCGAGTTTGCCGATCTATTTCAGGTCTTAGTTTTTTTACGGTATTCCAAAGTTCTTGGGTAACTTCTTTTAAAAGTTCTCGATCAACAGCCAAATTAAATCCTTCTTGTATTTCTACTAATCTAACAAAAAATTGGATCTCGTAAAATAATATTCAATAAAAACATTGTTAGTTAATATTTTTCTATCCGAATACGAGTTGCATTTGTTGGTGCAATGCATTCTTCTCTTGCAAAAGTTTATCTTTTTCAGTCTTTTTTAGAGTAAAAGTTCTATAAAATTTTTTTTGAATCTTTATTGGAGTATTTTCAAACTTTACATTTTTGCTTATTAGAGAATTCCACTCTTTTGAATTAAAAGGGGCATAAGGAGAAGATGAAATCACTTTCATGTCTTAACAATACATCTGTACTAATAGTAGTACAGATTTACTATTATGCAACAACTGAGTCAACTTTTCTTAAATTTTAAAAGTCTTTGAGAATGGATTGATTTTTTTTATCTAATTTGTGGGAATTATAAGTTTGATAAATGAATAAAAGTATCATAAGTAACTTATTGATCCCTTTTTTTAGTGTCTTAAGACTTTTATTGCTTAAAAACCTCTTAAAATAGTTAATTTGTTGAAATTAACATTGACAAGATATATTCAGTAATCCTTCCTATAAAAAGAATAATGAATTGATCACAAAATGCTTCTTAGTAATTCAAAAAGACTAAAAATCCAAGGAATAATTAAAAGAATTGCTCAAGATAAATTAATTACATTAGAAGAAAGAATATATGTCGAAAAATTTGCGCACCATAACTCTACAATTTCTCTTTGGCTGAAAAAAGCTAACAGTTTTAGAAGGAATGGTACGAAAAATGATGGGGGGATTGATAACCTCTTACAATCATTTGGTATAGATGGACTAGATAAAGAAAATCATTTCAACCCTAATGAAGATGATATATCGGATTGGTTTGGCGGTGCTCCTGGTTGGCTAAGGAGAAGCTAGATAAATTAATCAATTCAATTTACCCAGGCTATCTTACACAAATATAAACTTATAAAAGATATAAATACCCAAAAAACCCATGGTATAAATTTAATCGGAACTAAATATTTTTTTGAAAAGGTTTTCATATTTATTTTTCTTTTAGATTATTTCTTCCTTACAGTTTTTGAAAATAGGTTTATTTGCTCTATTTTTAAATTAAACAATATTCGAAACCCCAAAGATATTAAATCACTTTAAGTAGATAAACTTAATTAGCCTTAATCTTCAAAATCTAAGCAACTTTATTTTCAATGTTCTTTGAAAAATTTACTATTTTTGCCTCATCATGGTCTGAATCATTCCAAAATTTTATAAGTCTTTCTAATTCATCAATCCTTTTTTTGGCATTTGCAATTTTTTCAGTAGTTGTCATATAAAATTTTTATCTATCCAATTAATACATGAAAAAAAAATATTTCAATGGAAGTAACAATTTTTAGACTATAAATATTAATTTTTGGTTAATTACTTCAATACATCATGGTACTCGAGCGGCTGAGTAATTATACTTAAAGAAAAAACTAAATCTATGAAGAAATTAAATTCTTTGATTTTGAATAGCACAGTTAACTTCTTAGACTTCATATACTCTGGTAGATCTTTACAAAGATTTTGGGTTTTAGAAGTTATAGCAAGATCACCTTATTTTGCATTTCTTTCAGTTCTTCATTTTAAAGAATCTCTAGGAATTAAAAATGAGAAAACAATGATTTTAATGAAAGAACATTTTTATCAAGCTATTAACGAAACTGAGCATCTTAAAGAAATGGAGAAAAGAGGTGGAGATAGGTTCTGGATTGATAGATTTTTTGCGAGACACCTTGTTCTTGTGTATTACTGGATCATGGTTTTTTATTATTTCCTCTCTCCAGCTAATGCTTATGATGTCAACATAAAAATCGAAGAACATGCATTTGAAACTTATTCCAAATATTTAATAGATAATCCAAATGATCAAAAAATAAAAGAAATTGCTCAAGATGAATTAAATCATGTCCAAGAACTTAACGAAGCTTTGTCAATGCTTACAACAGTTTAGATTAGTGCTGAGAAATCTATTAGCAATATTGAGAGTATCACCGAAGAAGAAATTAATCCTAGGCTGATCATTAGTGAGACGTAACCTTTTTTTCTAGGCAATTTATAAAAAGATATTCCAATAATTAATATCATTATTAATGAGAAAAAAATTATAATTTTTTCATTAACTAAAGTGAGATGTATTACTAAATTTTTTTCTTCAAAAAATTTGAGAAATTCAGATAAAACTAATTCTTCTTCTATTTTCTTAAAATAGTCAAATAAGCTTATAAAAGCAGAACTTAATAAAGATAATGCAACCAGTGCAGTAACTGGTTTTGTTAACCTGTTAAGTGTTCTGTTAAAACTTGCCAATAAAATAAGAATAAAAAAAGAGGTTACTAAAGGTATTAAAGGTATAAGAGTTGTTGAATTTATGAAATTTCCCACGGAAAAAATATGTATCTAACTTAAAATTTTATATTATTTCGACGCGTTATTTTATTAAATAAGTTTTTTTTAAAATCTAAAATGTAATTAGTACCTATTGCATTCTGTGTAAATTGATACCAAAATTAAATTAGTATTGAAAAATAAAATGTTAGCCATTTCTGAAATTATTATTGCAAGTGCTATCTTCCTAGGAGTTGTATATTGGGAAGTCAAATTCCTATATACCAAAACTACTGTAGCGAAATAAATTCACTCAAAACAGGAAAATTAAAAGCGTAGAAAATTTAAATAAAATTTAAGAATTTAAGTTGACAAAAAAAGCTCTAAATATGAGAGAATTAACACAAATAATTAGTCCCTCTAATGAGCGAAGTCCAAAATCCTAATACTAACTCAACTCAGCAGCAGCAGCAGCAGCAGCAGCAATCCTATTCAGACAGCAAAATTAACTCTGCTGAGAGCGAGAGACTTTATCTTGAGATGAAAGAAGCTTGGCTTTAAATTTAATTCGTGTTTGAAATAATATTTCTATAAATTTTTTTTTAAATTTTGAAGTAATCAATACTTTTTTATTTTCTATACCCTTTAAATTTTGTTTAACCACAAGATTAATTTGTTGAGAAAACTTAAGCAGTTAGAGAAAATTAACGGAAGGCTCGCAATGGGAGGGTTGATATATTTAGTTTTTACAAAACTAGTTTCCAACCGTGCCGACATATTAGACCAGCTTAAATCTTATTTAATTTAAGAAATGAATTAGAAGTATTTATTATCCAGGAATATTTCGTTCTATATAAGCGTCAGTTAAAGCTAAAATTAACCCCAATAATGTTGAAAATATAGCAATTTCAGTTGATTCCATTTTATTTTTGAATTACCCCTAGTTTGCTAAATAATTCAAAGTTCAGCAACAAAACTAGTAACTTACTATAGTACGTATATACTATTAGTTATTTATTGTGAGCTCAGCAATTCCTGAGTTTCTTTTCGTTAGGCCTGGTGATTATGTCGCAATTAAAAAAGAAAATTGCGAAGATACTAAGGAAAAGAATGAAAATTATTGGGTCGGTCAAGTTATCGACTGTATTGGAGGAGCTAGAAATCCAAATTCATGGACCTTGTTTCAGGTTGCCAATATTGACAATGGAGAGATCACTATAATCAACGCCGATATTGTAGAAAAAATTTTGAAACCTTCTGGAAGTTAATCTTATTAATCAAACAAACTTCTTTCAGTATTACAGAAACAAAAGGGGAAATGAACGTTTTAAAGGAAATCATCCCAGTTCCAAGCAGGCAAGTCCATATACTTGATTCATAGGGCAGGGAGGTTGAATACCTTTATACATTCTGTAAGTTTTTGATATTTCCTCAAATCCCAAACTTGATAAAAGATAATTTGCATAAGGGTTCAGATTAGAGCAATCCAATAAGATTTGAGCATCTAAATCACCAACTAACTCCCTTATTAATAATTCAGCAAGTGGTGGAGTATCCGCTAAAAGTGGGCCAATTCTCCAGCCTTGCTCATTATCCTCCAATACACAAGGTCTTATCCTGCCAAATCCATGGCACATCCCATTATTATCGACAATTGCACTGACATTACCATGAGAATTTTTCAACCAGTCATTTAGAAAATGTGGTCTGGGACTAGGTTCTCTTTGATCATCATAAATTAAGACTGCTTCAGAAGAAATTTTATTACCCGGTACAACTTTAAAAGAATGAAATTGATCTTTATAGAAATTTCTCAATGGCAAATCTTGAAAACCATTTAATTTCCATCGATTTGTAATGGAAGATTTTCTAAACCCCCACTTTGCGTAATCATTTAATCTATCTGGGGCAGCCTCAAGACCAATACAATCAACATTTTTCAAATATTCGAGGGCATGTTTCCATAATCTCACTCCAAATCCATTATTCCGGAATTCTTTTTTAACGATAAATAAACCTATAAAACTATAAGAGGAATTATATTTTATACACGCAATAGAGCCTATAGGATTATTGTCTAGACAAGCTACCCATACCCCTTGTTTATCTGTATTTCTATAAATTGATAAATCATCCATTCCAGGAGAAAATCCCTCTAACCTTGCCCAGTTTGTGACTTCTGGTATTTCATTTATAGATATCAATCTAATTGAAAAATTTTCCCTCATAGAAATATACTAACTAAGAAAAATTTGAATTTTTAATAGCAATATTAATAAATTTGATTATTTCTCATAAATCATTCGCTTTGATTGAACTGCCTAAAAACCTTAGTTATTTACAATTTATCCTCTGATATATTTAATACTATTCAAAGGTAAAAAATGAAGATTTCTGATAAATTTCATTTAGAAGACATCTATAAATTAAAAAATACAGTTCTCACTGGTAAAACTGAAGATATAAAATGGCGGATCCATCATATCAATATAGTTTCTAAACTTTTGGATGAAAATAAAAAAGAGATAATTAAATCACTTTTTGTTGATCTCGGCAAATCTGAAATTGAAGGGCTTTCAGAAATACTTTTAGTGAAAGAAGAAATTTCACTTATAAAAAAGAAACTCAATTCTTGGATGCGACCAAAAAAGATTGATACACCTTTTTATCTTTTTCCATCATCCTCCAAAGTTATTTATGAACCTCTTGGGTGTGTCTTAATTCTTGGTCCTTATAATTATCCATTGCTTTATATTTTAAAGCCATTGGTAAATATTTTCTCAGCAGGAAATACTGCAGTTATAAAACCATCAGAGAAATGTCCTGCGACCTCAAAACTTATTAAAAAGCTTACTTCCAAATATTTCCGTAAAGATGTCCTAATGACAGTAGAGGGTGATAATAAACAATCCATAAAATTGATTGAAAAAAATTTTGACCACATTTTTTTTACAGGAAGTACTGAAACTGGAAAATCTATAATGAAATTAGCTTCAAAAAACTTAACTCCCTTAACTCTTGAGTTAAGCGGAACAAATCCTGTAATTATTTTCAAGAATGCAAATTTAGAAGTGGCTGCAAAAAGAATTGTTTGGGGTAAATTTTTTAATTCTGGTCAATCCTGCATGGCTCCGAATCATATCTTTGTGGATAAAGAAATTGAAAATATTTTTATAGAAAAATTAAAAAAATACATAGTAAGTTTTTACGGAGATAATCCAATTATTTCCGAAAACCTATCAAAATTGGAGAAAAAACAATTTACATCAACTGTAGAAATTCTCAAACAATATGAAAAAGAAAAAAGAATTTTATTTGGGGGGACTTTTAGTAAAAAAAAGTTGAAAATATCTCCTACAATTTTGAGAACTAAATTAAATGAAACAGATATTTTGCATAAAGAATTATTCAGTTCACTACTTCCTGTAGTTGGAATTAATGATAAAGAATCAGCTTTAAAACAGATTAGTCAAACATCAAAACCCTTAGCAATCTACTTATTTGGAGGCAATAAAAAAATCCATAATCATATTTCAAAAGTAACCAGTTCTGGAACAATTTGTATAAATGATGTGATGTTGCCAGTCCTTATTCCAAATTTACCCTTTGGAGGCGTTGGGCAAAGTGGTATTGGTAAATTTCATGGAGAAGAAGGTTTTCGAAATTTTTCAAATCAAAAATCTATTACTTTTAAAGGTTTTTTATTTGATTCAAATCTGCGGTATCCCCCCTATGAAAGAGTAAAGAAATTTTTAAAGTTTATTTTTCAGGTTTAAATTACTTAAATTATTTTCAAAAACCTAGCGATTTTAAATTTAAAGATTATCTTTAAATAAATAGTAAGTTTTATGAAATTTGCATTTTTAGTAATTGCCATATTTATTAATTTTTTTAATCACTCATTGATAAAATCAGAAGAAAAAATATTTTCATCAAAAAACACAATTGAGAATGTTGCTAGAAAAGAATCAATTACTGAAGAAAAAACTGAAATAAAAAAAATTCACATTGTAAAAAGTGGAGATACAATATCAAGTATTTCAAAATTCTATTCAATTAATAAAGATTTAATTATTAATTTGAATAACTTAAAAGATGAAAATTATATCTTTGTTGGCCAAAATCTTATTATCTCCGAATCTTCTGAAAATCTTACAAAACAATCAGATTTAATTAAAAATTATCATATTGTTCAAACTGGTGAAAATCTTACTGACATATCGAACAAATATAATTTAAAAGTAAAAGAACTCATAGAGATTAATAATATCAATAATGCTGATTCAATAAAAATTGGTCAAAAGCTCACAATAAGAAAAAAGAACACAATTAATTCAGAAAAATATGAAACAACTGAAAATAAAACAAATAATGACTTAATTGAGTTAGATAAAAAAATTTATGGTCCTATAATTATCCAAAGTAAAACATATAAAGATATTAAAGGTAGAAAAGTTTTAAACGTTCTAAATCAAGAAAATAAAAAACTGATTATTTCAATCAATTGTGATAAAAATGAATTAGATGTAAGAATACCTGGCAGGAAATGGATGGGAAGTAAGCCTGCAATAGAAGAATTCGAAAATAATTTAATAAATGATTTATGTTAAAACTTTAATTAATATGTGTGAATAATTTGTCTAAGAATATTAATGATGAGTTATTCTACAAAAAGTTAAATTAATAGTAATGGCTATTTCAAGAGGAGATCTCGTAAGAGTAAAAAGACCAGAGTCATATTGGTATAATGAAATCGGTAAAGTTGCTTCAGTTGATACCTCAGGCATTAAATATAACTGTGTAGTCAGATTCGATAAAGTAAATTACGCTGGTATAAGCGGAACTGATGGTGGAGCAAATACAAATAATTTCGCTGAAAGTGAATTAGAGAAAGCTTAAATAATTGCCTGAATTACCTGAAGTAGAGACTGTTCGGAGAGGTTTAGAGCAAAAACTTAATAACTTTATTATTAAAAAAGTAGAAGTTTGCAGGAATTCAACTGTTGCATTCCCTACAAACAAAGAAAAATTCATTAAAGGACTAAAGAACTCACTTATTTATAAATGGGATAGAAGAGGAAAATATTTAATAGCTCAATTGAAAGTAGTTCACAATGAAAATACTCAATTTTCTCTAGAAAATTCGCAAAATAATGGATTTCTTGTAGTTCATCTAAGAATGACTGGATATTTCAAATTTATTGAAAACTCAACTCATCCTTGTAAACATACAAGAATTAGATTTTTCAATAAAAATAATA
The DNA here is from genome assembly GCA_902565305.1 of uncultured Prochlorococcus sp. Taxonomy (GTDB): domain Bacteria; phylum Cyanobacteriota; class Cyanobacteriia; order PCC-6307; family Cyanobiaceae; genus Prochlorococcus_A. The sequence continues at coordinate 18,534 of CACFEJ010000017.1, read as the reverse complement.
ATGAGCTTAGGTACATTGACGTTAGAAGTTTTGGTCAAATGTGGTGGATTGATAAAGACCTATCGCTGAACAAAATAATTAAAGGATTAGGTTCATTAGGACCAGAGCCATTTTCTAAAGACTTTGATGCAAATTACCTTAAGAAAGTTATTTCAAAAAGAACAAAATCTATAAAAGCTATTTTATTAGATCAAACAATAGTGGCAGGTTTAGGTAATATTTATGCTGATGAAAGTTTATACTCTGCTGGCATCTTACCTTTTAGGGAAGCTCGAACAATAAAAAAGAATGAGTTAATCAAGCTCAAAGAATCAATAGTAACTATATTAAAAAAAAGTATAGGTTCTGGGGGTACTACATTTAGCGATTTTAGGGACTTGGAAGGAGAGAATGGGAATTTTGGTTTACAGACAAATGTCTATAGGAGAACTGGAAAAGAATGTCATAAATGTGGAAATATAATTGAAAGACAAAAAATTGCTGGAAGAAGTACCCATTGGTGTCCTAGATGCCAAAAATAAAAAAGGGCTTACTCAAAAAAAGTAAACCCTTTTAAATATTTTTACCTGGCATTGAGCTATTTTCTCAAGGGGCTACCCCCTAAATATTTTCGCCGCTGATGCGTTTCACAACCGAGTTCGAGATGGATCGGAGTGGTTCCACATCGCCATGAACACCAGGATAGTGTGAACCTTGAGAACTGCATAGAAAATTATATAGATTAAATACAATAAATTAAGTTTATTTGGTCAAGCCCTCGGTCTATTAGTACTCCTCCGCTGCACTTGTTACCAAGCTTCCACGTAGAGCCTATCAACGGGTGTTCTTCCCGTGACCTTACTGGCTTAAGCCATGGCAATACTCATCTTGAGGTGGGCTTCCCACTTAGATGCTTTCAGCGGTTATCCACTCCGCACATGGCTACCCAGCGTTTACCGTTGGCACGATAACTGGCACACCAGAGGTGCGTTCCTCCCGGTCCTCTCGTACTAGGGAGAAATCCTCTCAATATTCCTGCGCATACACCGGATATGGACCGAACTGTCTCACGACGTTCTGAACCCAGCTCGCGTACCGCTTTAATGGGCGAACAGCCCAACCCTTGGGACCGACTTCAGCCCCAGGTTGCGATGAGCCGACATCGAGGTGCCAAACCTCCCCGTCGATGTGAACTCTTGGGGGAGATCAGCCTGTTATCCCTAGAGTAACTTTTATCCGTTGAGCGACGGCCCTTCCACGCAGAACCGTCGGATCACTAAAACCGACTTTCGTCCCTGTTCGACTTGTAGGTCTCACAGTCAAGCTCCCTTCTGCTTTTGCACTCAACGACTGATTTCCAACCAGCCTGAGGGAACCTTTGTGCGCCTCCGTTACCTTTTAGGAGGCGACCGCCCCAGTCAAACTGCCCATCAGATACTGTCCGCTTCCCGGATAACGGGTAAGCGTTAGAACTCTAGCTCTAAAAGAGTGGTATCTCACCGATGACTCAATAGTACCCACAAGCACTATTTCAACGTCTCCCACCTATTCTGCGCATTCAGAGCCCGAGCACAATATCAAACTACAGTAAAGCTTCATAGGGTCTTTCTGTCCGGGTGTATGTAGTCCGCATCTTCACAGACAATTCTATTTCGCCGAGCCTCTCTCCGAGACAGCGCGCAAATCGTTACACCTTTCGTGCGGGTCGGAACTTACCCGACAAGGAATTTCGCTACCTTAGGACCGTTATAGTTACGGCCGCCGTTCACCGGGGCTTCAGTCGCCAGCTTCACTAAAAGCTAACCAGCTTCCTTAACCTTCCGGCACTGGGCAGGTGTCAGCCCCCATACATCGTCTTGCGACTTAGCGGAGACCTGTGTTTTTGGTAAACAGTCGCTTGCGCCTCTTCACTGCGACCAGCTCTCGCTGGCACCCCTTCTCCCGAAGTTACGGGGCCATTTTGCCGAGTTCCTTAGAGAGAGTTATCTCGCGCCCCTCGGTATTCTCTACCACCCCACCTGTGTCGGTTTCGGGTACTGGCATTTGTGTTTTAACGAGTATAGGGCTTTTCTTGGAAGCATGACATCACCAACTTCGCTGCCGTAGCAGCTCGTACTCACGCCTCAGCTCAAGATGTTTTCTCCATCTCTCAAAGCCTCGAACGCTTGAACCAGTAACCAACATCTGGCCTGGTTAGCCTTCTCCGTCCCCCTTCTCAAAACACATCTGGTACAGGAATATTGACCTGTTATCCATCGACTACGCCTTTCGGCCTCGCCTTAGGTCCAGACTAACCCTCCGCGGACGAGCCTGCCGGAGGAACCCTTAGGGTTTCGGGGCATGGGATTCTCACCCATGTTTTCGCTACTCAAGCCGACATTCTCACTTCTATGCTGTCCACGTCCGCTTACGCTAACGCTTCACCCTACATAGAACGCTCCCCTACCATAAATAAATTTATCCGCAGCTTCGGTATAACGCTTAGCCCCGTTCATTTTCGGCGCAGGATCGCTCGACCAGTGAGCTATTACGCACTCCTTTGAGGATGGCTGCTTCTAGGCAAACCTCCTGGTTGTCTGGGCAATCCCACCTCCTTTATCACTTAGCGTTAATTTTGGGACCTTAGCTGGCGGTCTGGGCTGTTTCCCTCTTGACTATGGAGCTTATCCCCCACAGTCTGACTGCCTAGTTACACACAGGGTATTCAGAGTTCATATCGATTTGGTACCGCTTTCGCAGCCCGCACCGAAATGGTTGCTTTACCCCCCTGCTGGAGCACTAGACGCTACGCCTCAACGTATTTCGGGGAGAACCAGCTAGCTCCTGGTTCGATTGGCATTTCACCCCTAACCACAGCTCATCCGCTGAATTTTCAACTTCAGTCGGTTCGGACCTCCACTTGGTATCACCCAAGCTTCATCCTGGCCATGGTTAGATCACCAGGGTTCGGGTCTATAAACACTGACAAACGCCCTATTAAGACTCGCTTTCGCTGTGGCTCCACCATTTCCGGTTTAACCCGCCAGTGCCTATAAGTCGCCGGCTCATTCTTCAACAGGCACACGGTCACCCGATTAGTCGGGCTCCCATTGCTTGTAAGCTCACGGTTTCATGTTCTATTTCACTCCCCTCCCGGGGTTCTTTTCACCTTTCCCTCGCGGTACTGTTTCACTATCGGTCACACAGTAGTACTTAGCCTTACGAGGTGGTCCTCGCAGATTCACACGGAATTCCACGTGCTCCGTGCTACTCGGGATACAGCTAGGTCAACTTATCTTTCGATTACGGGGCTTTCACCCTCTGTGGCACGCCATTCAAACGTTTCTTCTAGACTTGTTGATCCATATTGCTGTCCCACAACCCCGATAGTCAAGACTATCGGTTTGGGCTATTCCCCGTTCGCTCGCCGCTACTGAGGGAGTCGTTATTTACTTTCTCTTCCTCCAGCTACTAAGATGTTTCAGTTCGCTGGGTTAGCTCGCACCAACCTATATATTCAGTTGGCCGTACATGGGGTTGCCCCATTCGGAAATTCCCGGATCAAAGTGTGCTTCCAACTCCCCGAGACTTATCGCAGGTAACCACGTCCTTCATCGCCTCTGTGTGCCTAGGTATCCTCCGTGAGCCCTTTGTAGCTTGACCAATAACTTCAAAAATTGAAGCATCAGCTTAATAGAATTGTTATTAATGCATTCGCACAAATAATAAATCTGCATCATAAAAGATGCTTATTGTCTTTAAAAATAATCTATGCAGTTGTCAAGGTTCTCTGAAAACAATGAAATTAATTCAATGAGTCCAGCATCTTAATGATTTCATTAGGAAGCTAGATTCTTTCAGAATTTGATCACAACTCATAACATTTCCTTTCTACCAGTTATGGAAGAGGCGGTAATCAGTGGAGGTAAGCGGACTCGAACCGCTGACATCCTGCTTGCAAAGCAGGCGCTCTACCAACTGAGCTATACCCCCAACATAGAGATATGGGCCATCCTGGACTTGAACCAGGGACCTCACCCTTATCAGGGGTGCGCTCTAACCACCTGAGCTAATGGCCCAGGAAAAATAATGGGTGTGACCTAGAAAAACTTAGGAAATGAAATTCTTAATAAATTAAAAACGTGAGATACCGATCGACCTAAGGTGACAAAATAATAATATTAAACATTTTGTTGTCTCCCTGTTAGGAGGTGATCCAGCCGCACCTTCCGGTACGGCTACCTTGTTACGACTTCACCCCAGTCATTAGCCCCACCTTCGGCGTCCTCCTCCACAAGGGTTGGAGTAACGACTTCGGGCATGGCCAACTTCCATGGTGTGACGGGCGGTGTGTACAAGGCCCGGGAACGTATTCACCGCAGTATGCTGACCTGCGATTACTAGCGATTCCTACTTCACGTAGGCGAGTTGCAGCCTACGATCTGAACTGAGCCACGGTTTATGGGATTTGCTAGCTCTCGCGAGTTTGCTGCCCTTTGTCCGTAGCATTGTAGTACGTGTGTAGCCCAGGGTGTAAGGGGCATGATGACTTGACGTCATCCACACCTTCCTCCGGTTTATCACCGGCGGTCTTTCTAGAGTGCCCAACTAAATGCTGGCAACTAAAAACGTGGGTTGCGCTCGTTGCGGGACTTAACCCAACATCTCACGACACGAGCTGACGACAGCCATGCACCACCTGTCACTGCATTCCCGAAGGCACCCTCAAATTTCTAAGAGGTTCGCAGGATGTCAAACCCTGGTAAGGTTCTTCGCGTTGCATCGAATTAAACCACATACTCCACCGCTTGTGCGGGCCCCCGTCAATTCCTTTGAGTTTCACACTTGCGTGCGTACTCCCCAGGCGGAACACTTAACGCGTTAGCTACGACACCGAAGGGGTCGATTCCCCCGACACCTAGTGTTCATCGTTTACGGCCAGGACTACAGGGGTATCTAATCCCTTTCGCTCCCCTGGCTTTCGTCCATGAGCGTCAGTAATGGCCCAGCAGAGCGCCTTCGCCACTGGTGTTCTTCCCGATATCTACGCATTTCACCGCTACACCGGGAATTCCCTCTGCCCCTACCATACTCAAGCCTTTCAGTTTCCACTGCCATGATGGAGTTAAGCTCCACGCTTTAACAGCAGACTTGAAAAGCCGCCTGCGGACGCTTTACGCCCAATAATTCCGGATAACGCTTGCCACTCCCGTATTACCGCGGCTGCTGGCACGGAATTAGCCGTGGCTTATTCCTCAAGTACCGTCATATCTTCTTCCTTGAGAAAAGAGGTTTACAGCCCAGAGGCCTTCGTCCCTCACGCGGCGTTGCTCCGTCAGGCTTTCGCCCATTGCGGAAAATTCCCCACTGCTGCCTCCCGTAGGAGTCTGGGCCGTGTCTCAGTCCCAGTGTGGCTGATCATCCTCTCAGACCAGCTACTGATCGAAGCCTTGGTGAGCCATTACCTCACCAACTAGCTAATCAGACGCGAGCTCATCCTCAGGCGAAATTCATTTCACCAATAGGCATATGGGGTATTAGCGGTCGTTTCCAACCGTTATCCCCCTCCTGAGGGCAGATTCTCACGCGTTACTCACCCGTCCGCCACTAACCCGAAGGTTCGTTCGACTTGCATGTGTTAAGCACGCCGCCAGCGTTCATCCTGAGCCAGGATCAAACTCTCCGTTGTGTTCAAATCCTTTTGTAGATAAATCTACTCAAATTGAATTGCTTTATCCAAATAAAAACTTCAGTTTTTGAATTTAGTTTTAGCCTCCTTAAATTTTAAGGATTACATTGAGTGCACATTAAAAATATTTCTAAAGTGACTTTCCAAGATCTCAGATCCGTTTGCATCAAAGCTAAAAGTTAGCAATTGATGACATTTTTATATATTCTTGACGGGACCTCACACCTTTATTGCATATAAATCTTGAAATAACTAAAAAAAATTCAGTTATTCTTAACGCAATAAAAGCATCAGTTCCTAAGTTTTTAAATTTTCTAGGTGCAGAGTTAGACAACAAGTGTATAACTCATTTAGAAGGAGTAAACCCTTCTTCTGGCTGAAAATAATGATCGAAATCAGATCTTCAAAGAATTCATTCATTTACCAAAAATTAAATTTAAAGTAACTGCCTGAATAATGCAAAAAGAATATTTTTGCCCAGAAGAAAATACTAAACCATCCGACTGTAATTGTGCAACCTTTTATACAAAAATTTTTTATTAATTTTTTATTTGATCAAAGTCTCATTAAACAACTAGGCTTAAATAAAGGGATATAAATGAAATGGCAGAAAGATTTAGTCAAAAAAATTTAAGAGTAAGGCCAAGTTCTGATGAAGAGAAAATTGTAACAAACGCAAAAAAACACTTCGAGAAGACTTTGGTTGAAATATCAGGCGAGTTAGTGGGAAGCGTTGCTGCACTAGAACACCCAACAAAAAATAAAAAATTAAATTATGGAGAAATATTTTTAAGAGACAATGTTCCTGTAATGATTTACCTCATTACCCAAAAACGTTACGAAATTGTCAGAAAGTTCCTAAGTGTATGCCTTGAGTTACAAAGCTCTAATTACCAAACTCGTGGTGTATTTCCTACTAGTTTCGTAGAAGAAAATGGAGAGCTCATTGGAGACTATGGTCAGAGATCAATAGGGAGGATTACTTCAGCTGATGCAAGCTTATGGTGGCCCATTTTATGTTGGTATTATGTCAATAAAAGCGGTGATTATGCCTTTGGAAAAAGTCAAAGCGTTCAAAGAGGTATTCAACTTCTACTAGATCTAGTTCTACATCCAACATTTGAGGGTACTCCAGTACTTTTTGTTCCAGATTGCGCATTTATGATTGATAGACCAATGGATGTATGGGGAGCACCACTAGAAGTTGAAGTTTTACTTCATGGATGTTTAAAAAGTTGTATTAACTTAATGGAATTAAGTAGAGCAGATCATGTTAGTAGACTTCTAGACCAAAGACTTATTCTTACAAATCAATGGGTTAAGGATTTAGGAAGTTTTCTTTTAAAGCATTATTGGGTTACCAGTCAAACAATGCAAATTTTAAGAAGAAGGCCAACTGAGCAGTATGGTGATGATCAACACTTCAATGAATTTAACGTTCAACCTCAAGTGGTTCCCTCATGGCTACAAGATTGGTTAGAGAATAGAGGTGGTTACTTAATAGGAAATATTAGGACAGGAAGGCCTGACTTTCGATTTTACAGTTTAGGTAATTCTTTAGCATGTATGTTCGGAGTACTGCCTCCGGAAGAACAAAGAGCTTTATTTAGATTAGTTCTACATAACAGACAGCATTTGATGGCTCAAATGCCTATGAGAATTTGTCATCCTCATATGGATGTCGAGGAATGGCAAAATAAAACTGGATCCGATCCAAAGAATTGGCCTTGGAGTTACCATAACGGTGGTCATTGGCCAAGCTTACTTTGGTTTTTTGGTACAGCTGTTCTATTACATCAAAAACATTATGGTTCTGAGGATGTGATCCTCATGGAAGAAATGAAATCTTTAATAGAGGAATCATATTGGTGTCAACTTAATCAATTGCCCAAGCAAGAATGGGCAGAATATTTTGATGGTCCTACAGGTACTTGGGTTGGGCAACAATCAAGAACATATCAAACATGGACAATTGTTGGATTTTTATTAATGAATCATTTTTTAAGGAATGAGTACAACGATCTAGATATGTTTAAAATTTGAGTCTAAAATAGTCCTAAGGTTAGTGATTTATCAATTGGCAAGCATGCCCCAATACCTAGATATATTGTTAGAAAAGTTCCGAATAAGAAAACAGACATTGCTATTGGTCTTCTAAATGGATTAGAAAATTTATTAACGTTTTCAATAAAAGGTAAAATCATTAATCCAAGTGGGATTAATGTTTGAAGTGCAATACCCAAAAGTTTATTAGGAACAACTCTAAGTATTTGAAAAACTGGGTAAAGGTACCATTCAGGAAGTATTTCAAGAGGTGTTGCGAAGGGATTAGCTTTGTCTCCCAACATTGCAGGATCAAGAACTGCTAATCCAACTACACAGGCAATAGTTCCTAAGATGACTACCGGGAAGATATAGAGTAAATCATTAGGCCAAGCTGGTTCACCATAATAATTATGGCCCATACCTTTAGCTAACTTTGCTCTCAATTTTGGGTCAGATAGATCTGGTTTTTTTAAAGTAGACATATGGAGAACTTATTGATGGTTTAAGTATAAGAGTTTATAAGGGGCCTGAAATACCCTGTTTACGAATCATTAAAAAGTGCATCAACATGAAGACTGCTAATGACCATGGCAATACAAAAGTATGAAGACTATAAAATCTGGTTAAAGTAGATTGACCAACACTTTCTCCACCTCTAAGTAGTTCAACCATAAAGTCGCCTATTACTGGTATTGCAGCAGGAACACCTGAAACAATCTTGACTGCCCAATAACCCACTTGATCCCAAGGTAAGGAATATCCAGTCACTCCAAATGCGACAGTTATAACTGCCATTACAACACCTGTAACCCAAGTTAATTCTCTTGGCCTCTTAAAACCTCCAGTTAGATAAACCCTAAAGACATGAAGGATTAACATCAATACCATCATTGATGCACTCCATCTATGCACAGATCTTATTAACCATCCAAAGCTTACATCGGTCATTAAATAACTGACTGAACTATAAGCTTGTGTAACTGTTGGCTTATAGTAAAAAGTCATTGCAAAACCTGTTGCAAATTGAATTAGGAAGCATACTAAAGTTATGCCTCCTAAACAATAAAAAATATTTACGTGAGGGGGTACGTACTTGGAAGTTACGTCGTCAGTTATGTCTTGGATTTCAAGTCTTTCTTGAAACCAGTCATAAACAGATGAAGAATTCGCCATCCAAAAAAAAATTAGCTTTGATATAAAGAGCTTACTTAAAATTCTTATACTTGGTGTTAACACTTAACCCAATGAATTCATCTTTTAACAAACTTTTAACATTCAAAACTTTGATCACTGCATCAATGATCATCGTTTTTTCTATCAATCTTTTGTTGATAGAAAGAGTGGATGCTCTCAGTGATAGCAGGCAATTAGTACTTGACGCTTGGACCTTGGTAAACGAAGGTTTTTATGATCCAGAAAAGTTTGATGAAATCCAATGGAAAAGAATTAGACAAAAAACGTTACAGAAACAAATTGAAACAAGTGAGGAGGCTTATTCCGCAATTGAAGACATGTTAAGACCTCTAGAAGATCCCTACACGAGAGTTTTACGCCCCAAAGATTATGAGCTACTGAAATCAAGTAATTTTGGGAGTGAAATCAATGGTGTTGGGCTTCAATTAGGTGAAGATGATAAAAATAAAGTTAAAGTTATTTCTACTCTTGGGGGGTCCCCAGCTGAAGAAGCTGGAATAGTAAGCGGGGACATTATCGTGACAGTGGATGGAATCTCATCAGAAAAATTAGGGCTTGCAAGTACCGCCTCTAAGTTAAGAGGTGAATCAGGGACAAAAGTTTTAGTTGAATTATCTACAGAATCAGGAGAAATTAGGGAAGTCGATTTAGAAAGGAGATCAGTAGATCTTAGACCAGTTAGAACAAAAAGATTAAGAGACGATTTTCACACAATAGGGTATTTAAGGATAACTCAATTCAGCGAAAGCGTACCCAAAAAAGTTGAAGAGGCTCTTCAAGAGTTAAAGGAGAAAGAGGTTGAGGGCTTAATCTTAGATCTTAGAAATAATTCAGGGGGGCTAGTAAGCTCAGGTATTGCAGTTGCAGACTCATTATTGAGTGAGAAACCCGTAGTCGAAACAAAAGATAGAAATGGAATCAAAGATGCAATTATTTCTCAAAAAGAGACATCTTTTGATGGACCAATGGTGACTTTAGTAAATAAAGGCACTGCGAGTGCAAGTGAAATACTTGCTGGTTCTTTACAAGATAATGAGAGGTCAATGCTTATGGGAGAACAAACTTATGGTAAAGGTTTAATTCAATCTCTAAAAAGTTTGGGAGAAGATAGTGGTATTGCTGTAACAGTGGCTAGTTACTTAACACCAAATGGTAATAATATTCAAGGCCAAGGTATAACACCTGACAAATTACTTGATCTACCGGATGCAAGTGATTTTGGAAGTACTGACGATAAATGGGTGAGAAATGCGGAATTATTTTTAGGGTCGCTTCTAGAAAAAGAAGAAATTCCAGTTCAAACAATTGAATTAAACAATGAAGAAATTAAATCTTTAAATGGCTAAAGATTGAAAATAAAAAATCTTAAAAATATGAGTATTAAAAGAATTTTTCATGACCCAATTCATAAAGAAATAGTATTTGATGAAGGAAAGCCAGAAGAATTAATGATTATGGAATTAATTGATACAGTTGCTTTTCAAAGACTAAGAAGAATAAAACAACTTGGAGCGGCATCATTACTTTTTCATGGTGCAGAATCAAGTAGATTTACTCACTCAATTGGTGTTTTTTGTATAGCTAGAAAAATTTATAAGAGATTAATTGAAAATCAATCATCCTTTAGTGAAAATAAATTTGTTCTTTATGGAGCAGCTCTACTACATGATTTAGGTCATGGACCTTTAAGCCATACCAGTGAAACAATATTCATGCATGATCACGAACAATGGTCTGAAAACTTAGTGACAAATTATTCTCCAATAAATTCAATCCTCAAAAAGTATGACAACGAATTACCAAGAAAAATTGGTGAATTATTTCAATCAAAACAACTATTTTCAAAACCTTTAAGAACATTGATAAGTAGTGAGATAGATTGCGATCGTCTTGATTATCTTTTACGCGATAGTTACAACACAGGGACTAATTATGGCTTAGTAGATTTAGAGAGAATAATTTCAGCTCTTACCTTTTTACCTGATGGAAATATCGGAATCAAACCAAAAGGAGTGATCGCTATTGAGCATTTCCTTGTACTTAGAAACTTGATGTATAGAACAATCTACAATCACAGGATAAACGAAATATCAACATGGATTCTGGGAAAAATATTTCACACAATAAAACATAATTATGAAAAGAATATTTGGTTAGATAATTCTCTACATAAATGGATTTTTTCACCATCAAAGGTTGATTTTGATGATTTCATAAGAAATGATGATGTAACCTTTTATTATCATTTGATTAGATGGAAAGATGAATCTTTTGAACCACTTTCTACACTATGCAAAATGTTTATTGACAGGGATTTATTAAAGGCATCAGACATAAGTTTTTTAAGTAAGATTAATAGATTAAAAATTCTTGCATTTGCCAGAAAATTATGTGAAAAGAATGGTTATGATGCAGAAATATTTTGCGGGATTAAGGAAAGGTCTTTCAAAGGTTTTGAATCTAATAATGCTCTAAAAATATGGGACGGAACTTATCAAAGCTCATTAGAAAATAGTTCCGAATTAATAAAAACTTTAATGAGATCCGATGAAAGCTCTTTTATTATTTATCCAGATATGATCAAAAATGAAATTAAAAATGAAATTTCATTAATAAAAAACAATTCCTAGATTCAATTCAATGGAAATCGTTTTAAAAAACAGTAAAAGTAACTATTTAGAAATTTTTTCTTTGTTAGATTTAGATAATCTCTATGAAACTTTCAAAAGATTTTCATCCATCAAGGAACCTTTAGAAGCAAAAATTTTCGCAGTCAATGAGTCAATAAGTTCTCATCAATTATTAAAATTAAAAAATCAGTTTGACAAAATTAATATTTGTTCCTTAAGCATTTACTCAAACAATAGAGATACTATAATAAGTGGAAAGTTCTTAAAAATTGATTCAGCATATAAAAAAGAGCAAAAGATTAAAAATCAGTTACTATTATTCAATTCAAAAAAGAAAGACGATATTCTTCACAAAGGAACAGTACGATCGGGTGAAAGAATATCTTCAAACGGAAACCTATGCATTATTGGAGATGTTAATCCAGGAGCAATAGTTTCCGCTAAGAAAAACATTTACGTTTGGGGCAAATTACTAGGGATCGCATTCGCAGGGAAAAGCGGAAATAAAAATGCCTCTATTGCATCACTTTATCTAAACCCTTTACAGTTAAGAATTGCAGATGTCATAGCTATAGGACCAAAGGATAAGCCTAAAAATTGTTATCCAGAAATTGCGGTAATAGATAAACAAACGATAATTATCAAACCACACCTAATCGAAAATAAAAATTAATCAATAATTTGCAATAAATTAATTCAAACTAGACAAATTTAAGAATTACTTAATCTTTAAAATATTTAACTTTCTGCAAGTGGCTTTATTATTTGTAAAATCCTAAAAATCGTGGGGAAGAATACTCGCACAATATTAATTTGTTCAGGCAAAGGAGGGGTTGGTAAAACAACTTTAACTGCAAACCTAGGTATAGCACTTGCTAATAGCGGAGCAACAACTGCTGTATTAGATGCTGATTTTGGCTTAAGAAATTTAGATCTACTTCTAGGATTAGAAAATCGCATCATTTATACGGCTCAAGATGTTCTAGACAAGAATTGTCGTCTTGACCAAGCATTGGTTAGACATAAAAAAGAACCTAATCTTGCTCTTCTACCTGCTGGAGATCCAAGGATGTTGGATTGGATGAAGCCCGAAGATATGAAAAAAATCAGTGAGCTACTTAGTGAGAAATTTGATTTTGTCTTAGTAGATTGTCCTGCTGGTGTAGAAGATGGCTTTAAAAATGCTCTTGCAGCCTGTAAAGAAGCTATTGTGGTTACTAACCCAGAATTATCCGCAGTACGCGATGCTGATAGAGTAATTGGGATACTTAATACTTCAGATATTGAGCCTATCCAACTCGTAATCAATAGGGTTCGCCCCAACATGATGGCTAGTCAAGAGATGTTATCTATAGAGGATGTTCAAGGGATCCTTTCTTTGCCTTTGTTAGGTATTGTTTTAGAAGATGAACAGGTAATAATAAGTACAAATAGAGGTGAGCCACTGACACTTTCAGATGGTAGATCTCCTGCAAAAAAATGTTATTTGAATGTTTCTCAAAGGCTTACAAATAAAGATGTGCCAATTATCGATCCCAAAAAAGAAGGCAAAAGTCTAAAAGATAAATTCATGAGATTAATGCAAACAAAGGTTTTTTAAAATGATGACTCTCAGAGATCTTATAAATAAATTACTAGGCAGAGAAACGTCTAGTGCAAATACAGCTAGAGAAAGATTACAACTTGTACTCGCTCATGACAGAGTTGATATGAGTTCCTTAACAACTGATCTTTTAGATAAAATGAGGAAAGAGATTCTTGATGTTGTTGCTAAATATGTTGAAATTGATTTTGATGAGGTGGCAGTAAGTTTAGAGACTGAGGATAGAATGACTGCATTAGTTGCCAATTTACCAATCAAAAGAACTATATCAGGAGAAATCAAATTCAAAAAAACTGAAAAAACGGATAAAGCTAATAAAGATATCAAAAAGTAATAAATTTAAAAAAAGCTAAAAAAATACTGATAATTGACCCTCCCTAATTGTAAGATGATTAGATTGCCGGCTTAGCTCAGCGGTAGAGCAGCGCTTTTGTAAAGCGAAGGTCATCAGTTCAAATCTGTTAGCCGGCATTTTGATTTATTTAATTATTTTCAATATTATTTGCTGAAAATAAAAAGACTAAACCTATCAGAGCAATGATAGGAACTAATCTTATTTCAAAAACATGCTCTAAAAAAGATGCCAGGGGTTCAAATAACCAATAAGTAAAAAATTGAATTAATAAAACAAAAAATAATAGTAAAAACATTAATATAATTCCCTAACTAATACTTCTCCTTCTCTAATCAGTCTCCAATCTCCACTTTTCTTCCAAAATATAATAGTACTAGCTTTTCCACTTCTTTTTTCCCAGGGGATAGGGCCCAAGATGTTTACAGAAGGGAAATCTAGAGCAATACCTTCAACTGTATTTGATCCTTTAAAACCTGAAATATTTGCACTTGAAGTTAACAATGGCCCTGTTTCTCTCATTAGAGATTGAGCCATATATGAATTTGGAATCCTTAACCCAAGAGTAAGGTCATTACTTGTGAGGATTGTAGTTTGCTTTTCTGAAGCAGGAATAACTATTGTTAGAGCTCCAGGCCAATATTTTGAAGCTATTTTTTCGTAATCTTCTTTAGCTGATTCGTGAACATAATCGATTAGTTGTTTGAATTCTGATCCCATTAGAATTAAAGGTTTGTCTCTATCTCTTTTTTTAAACTTATAAATAGTATTTGAAAATTTTGGCAAGCACCCAATTGCAGGTAATGTATCAGTTGGGAAAATTATAGGTAAACCACTTTTAAGAGTCTTTAAGGCGGATTTGCAGTCTACTAAATTCATTTAGATTATGAACCTTTAATAATTTATTTATATCTTCCAATGGTAAACCTACCAATACCTGAGAGATCTTTCACAATTTCTATTGATGTAAATTTATTTTTAAAAAGAAGTTGTTTTACTTTTTCGCCTTGATCAAAATGATTCTCTAAAATTAGCCAGCCTTTTTCTTTTAAGAATAATGGTGCTTTTTGTATTATTTCCCTAATGTGTTTTAAACCATCTTCGCCGCCTAATAAAGCAACTTTAGGTTCGAAATTTTTAACTTCTTTGGGTAATGTTTCATAAGTATCTTTAGGAATATATGGCGGGTTTGAAATAGCAAGATCTAATTTTCCTTTAAAATTTTCAAGAGGTGACCACCAATTTCCACAATAAAAATTCAAATTTGATTGTTTGGAAGAATTTATATAATTTTTAGTAGCTATTTTTAATGCGTCTTGGTTTATATCAGTTGCTACTCCCTCACTCAATGGATAAGCCAATGCCAATGCAATGCTTATAGCGCCTGATCCAGTCCCGAGTTCAGCAAAAATAAATTTCTCTGACTTACTTCGAAATATATTGAAGACAATATCAACTATAATTTCTGTCTCTGGTCTAGGAATAAGTACGTTGTTTGTAACTTTTAATTTTAAGTCTCTCCAAAAAGTTATTCCACATAGGTATTGAATTGGGCAAGATCTTAACAAATGCTCGTCCCAAACAGATTCAAGAAATTCTAAATTTTTTTTTAAATGTAGAATTCCTTGAGGATTTATGGTTATCAAATTTATATCGCTTCTCGATAAACCGCCCATACAATCAAGTAAAACCGCAAAAGTTTGTTGATCGCCTCCTTTAGAAAGTTGCTTTTGTTTCCAGATTAAAAATTCTTTTACTGAAATGCTAAGCATTTATAAAAGCACTAGCGTTTTGGTCCAAGTCTACCTTTACTAGAGTCAGAGTAGAAGCTTGATTTTTCACCATCCTGGGTAGAGATAAATAAACCAATGAGGAATATTGTTGGCACCCCTACAAATAAAAGACTAGCTACGAATCCAAAGTTAGTTGTTTCCATTTAATTAGATAGTTCTATATTTAGTAATAAGACTATAGACATATAACTTGGAATAAAGTGGAAAAATAAACAAATTTTTATCAACTGATTAACAGTCTTAAACAATTTAGCGAGCTAATTTTTTATTTTCACTAATTTTTTTTAATTCTTCCAAATTTGAAGGGGGGGATTGTGGTTTTGTTAAAATTACTGCAGAGGATTTAATTAAAGTTTGGCAAGCAAGTCGCCAATTTTCTGGTCTATTTTTGAGTTTTTCTTCTTCAACAGATGTAAGAGGGCTCAAAGAGTTCTTGTTTCCCCCTTCAACTGAAATAAAGCAAGTACTGCATTGTCCTGCGCCTCCGCAATTTCCTAAAATACCTTTTAATCCATAAAGTTGTAAGTTTTCTTTCATTACCAATTCCCTTAAATTTTCACCTGGATTACATTGAACTTCTAAATCCTCACGGATAAATCTGATAGTTGCCATTTTTTTAAGTTATTTTTCTTATTTTGGCGTTTTACTTTGAGAATTGTGACCAAAATATTAACAATTTTTTGCTAAAAATTCCTTGTAAACAAAGTGCTGCAAATTGATTTGCCCAATTTTTGCAAGAAAATAAATTTATTTACAAAAATCCCTCAAAGACTAAAAAACCCTTACTATCGTGATGTTTAGCTGTTTTATCAGCATAGTTACTAGAAATTAACCGATGGGATTGCCTTGGTATCGAGTTCACACGGTAGTTATTAATGACCCAGGTCGACTACTCGCTGTGCATCTTATGCATACTGCATTATTAGCCGGCTGGGCCGGTTCTATGGCTCTTTATGAATTAGCCATTTTTGATCCTTCTGATGCTGTCCTCAATCCAATGTGGAGACAGGGGATGTACGTTATGCCTTTCATGGCAAGACTTGGAATCACAAGTAGTTGGAACGGATGGGATATTACGGGTGCTACAGGTGTTGATCCTGGATTCTGGAGTTTTGAAGGTGTTGCAGCAGCACACATAGTATTTAGTGGATTATTGATGTTGGCTTCCATTTGGCACTGGACATACTGGGATTTGGATCTATGGGAAGATTCAAGAACTGGTGAGCCTGCTCTTGATTTGCCAAGAATTTTCGGAATTCACCTTCTCTTAGCTGGACTTACATGCTTTGGTTTTGGAGCTTTTCATTGTGCAAACGTGGGGATTTGGGTTTCGGATCCTTATGGTTTAACAGGTCATGTAGAGCCTGTAGCTCCTTCCTGGGGTGTAGAGGGATTTAATCCCTTCAATCCAGGAGGAATAGTTGCTAATCATATTGCCGCTGGACTTATGGGTATTATTGGAGGTATTTTTCACATTACTAATAGACCCGGAGAAAGACTCTATAGAGCATTAAAACTTGGAAGTCTTGAAGGAGTTCTAGCTAGTGCTTTAGCTGCTGTTTTATTTGTTTCTTTCGTTGTTGCAGGAACAATGTGGTACGGTTCAGCGACAACTCCAGTCGAATTGTTTGGTCCTACCAGATATCAATGGGATTCTGGCTATTTTAAAACTGAAATTAATAGAAGGGTTCAAGCTGCTATAGACGATGGTGCCACTAAAGAAGAAGCATATGCATCGATACCAGAGAAACTAGCCTTTTACGATTACGTTGGTAATAGTCCTGCGAAAGGGGGCCTATTCAGAGTTGGAGCTCTCGTTAATGGTGATGGCTTACCAACTGGTTGGCAAGGGCATATTGCTTTTCAGGATAAAGAAGGTAACGAATTAGAAGTTAGAAGAATACCTAATTTCTTTGAAAACTTTCCTGTCATCCTTGAAGACAAAGAAGGTAATGTAAGAGCAGATATTCCATTTAGAAGAGCTGAAGCAAAGTATTCATTTGAACAAACTGGAATAACTGCAACTATCTATGGAGGAGATCTTAATGGTCAAACATTTACTGATCCTGCAGTAGTTAAAAGATTAGCTAGAAAGGCTCAACTTGGAGAAGCATTCAAGTTTGACAGAGAGACATATAAATCTGACGGTGTATTCCGAAGCTCTCCAAGAGCGTGGTTTACATATGCACATTTATGTTTCGGATTGCTATTCTTATTTGGCCACTGGTGGCACGCCTCAAGAACTCTTTACAGAAATTCCTTTGCTGGTATTGATGCTGAGATTGGGGACCAAGTTGAATTCGGTTTATTCAAGAAGCTTGGTGACGAATCCACAAGAAGAATCCCAGGAAGGGTTTAAACTAAACTTTATTACTTAATCTTATGGAAGCTTTTGCTTACGTTCTTATTCTAACTCTCGCAGTTGTTACCTTATTCTTTGCTGTCGCTTTTAGAGACCCACCTAAATTTGATAGAAAATAAACTAAGAAAAAAAACCTCTTGTTAAAGAGGTTTTTTTTTACTTTTCATAATTAATATATTACTCTACTATTAGAGTTGAAGTGCAGTTTATTTCACCACATGCAGTGTCCTACCTGTCAAAACACAGATAGCAGAGTTTTGGAATCAAGATCTGCTGATAGTGGTAAAAGTGTTCGAAGAAGAAGAGAGTGCTTAAATTGCAGCTTTAGATTTACAACTTATGAAAGAGTTGAATCTATGCCAGTTTCAGTTATAAAAAAAGACGGTAGTAGAGAATTATTTGATAAACAAAAATTATTTACTGGTATATCAAGAGCTTGCGAAAAGACTAACTTTAGTAGTGAAGCAATTATTAATTTCGTTGATGGAATTGAATCACAAATCGTTCAAGACTCTAATAAAGATATTAAATCCTCGCTAATAGGAGAATTAATACTTAAAAATCTAAGGAAAGAAAATGAAGTCGCTTATATAAGATACGCCTCAGTTTACAGAAAATTTAATGGGGTAAAAGATTTTATTTCTACTCTTGAATCTCTAAAAGGGAGTTCAAAAAATCAATTAGCTTCAATTTCATAAAATTCAGCATCTTAAAGTGTAGAATGTATATCACTAATTCTTTTGCTATTGGTTTGCAGGCTAGTAGCATTCCTTTCTAACTACCTTAGGTAGTCTGCGATACATCAAATGAACGAAAATTCTTCCCAAACCATTAAAGAACTTTCTGAGGATCAAGAAATTAAAAATTCGTCTGAGTTAGATAATGATTCAGCATCCAAAAATGAGGA